>NZ_PNCP01000067.1:0-19005 GCF_005886115.1 Pseudoalteromonas sp. S4492 | reverse complement strand
ACAAAATGTGTCACTAGGACATTAAATGATAGTTTTACTCATATCGGAGTTAAGGTTACTAAAATAACATGTAAGTACTCGAGACTAACATATTTATTTTCTTGGCAATTGCTCACTTACTTAAAGTAAATGGCGTCCCCAAGGGGATTCGAACCCCTGTTACCGCCGTGAAAGGGCGGTGTCCTAGGCCTCTAGACGATGGGGACGCAGAAAACTGCAACCCTAGGACAAACACTATGCAAATCTGGTGGAGCTATGCGGGATCGAACCGCAGACCTCTTCGCTGCCAGCGAAGCGCTCTCCCAGCTGAGCTATAGCCCCGACTTGCATACACACCACCAATTAATGTTGGTTGTGTATCGCTGAGTGCGGGGCGCATTCTATGCAGCCCCCCAAATAAAGTCAACAGTTTTTTATCTAAGTTTATTTAAATGATTTAAATTTCAACAAGCTGACTAAATATCAATCCGTTACGGAGGTATTTTATACAAAGCGCTATCAAATTAGCTATTTTGGGCTAATTGCATTGCTGGTTGGTTATCAAAGGCTCTCTGCTTTTGAATTTACTCCCTTAAAAAAGGTATACATTTATATGCAAAATAAAGTTCGTTACCTAAAGCTTTAAATAAAACAACTTCGCCCTACCCTACTTTGTTTTTAATCGTGCTAACTAGAGTGCAATTAACTGATGCAAATTTATTGATATGAAAAACCGTTTTAAAGATTTACTGTATTCATATCATTTTGGAATGATTTGCACAGGCATAGAGCTATAGATCAAGCACTGAATATAAGCTTATGAATATAAATTGCATATTTGTTCGCCAAAAAATGCTTAAATGCCATGTCATTGTTTATAAAAGCTGCATCTAACACATTTTTACTCATTCAAGTGTTGACACAATTACAACTCTATCTATAATAGCGCCCCACAACAACGCAGCAATGAGTTGTTTTAGATATGGGTCGTTAGCTCAGTTGGGAGAGCATCGCCCTTACAAGGCGAGGGTCACTGGTTCAAGTCCAGTACGACCCACCATTATTCCCTAATGGTGTTCATATCTAAATTCTTAATGGGTCGTTAGCTCAGTTGGGAGAGCATCGCCCTTACAAGGCGAGGGTCACTGGTTCAAGTCCAGTACGACCCACCATTAAGAAAATTTGCTGTATGTAATATGGGTCGTTAGCTCAGTTGGGAGAGCATCGCCCTTACAAGGCGAGGGTCACTGGTTCAAGTCCAGTACGACCCACCATTTTTTAAAGTGGTGTTTCATATTACAAAAATCTAAATGGGTCGTTAGCTCAGTTGGGAGAGCATCGCCCTTACAAGGCGAGGGTCACTGGTTCAAGTCCAGTACGACCCACCATTAAATAAACTTTGATGGTATTTTCATTTAGATTATTCTTCGCGGGTCGTTAGCTCAGTTGGGAGAGCATCGCCCTTACAAGGCGAGGGTCACTGGTTCAAGTCCAGTACGACCCACCATTTACTTTTTAAAGAGTATGGTAGCGAAGAAAAAGATTATATGGGTCGTTAGCTCAGTTGGGAGAGCATCGCCCTTACAAGGCGAGGGTCACTGGTTCAAGTCCAGTACGACCCACCATTACTTTTTGAAGCAGAGAGCATCGCAACTCTTTACAACGAAAAGGCTCGGTGGTTAAGTTCATTAAAACCAACCATTTAATCTAAAAACAAAATTTATATGTGGGTCGTTAGCTCAGTTGGGAGAGCATCGCCCTTACAAGGCGAGGGTCACTGGTTCAAGTCCAGTACGACCCACCACATATAAAACCTCCTTATTTTATCTCTAGTTTTCAAAAGCATCGCCACTCTTCACAAAACACAGGCTCGATGATTCAAGTCCAGTACGACCCACCACATATAACAATCACTTCTACTATCTAACTTCTAATATCTAACTTCTAAAATCTATTACTCACTTCCCCCTTTATTGATATAGCCCAAAGCTAAACTTTAAATCGTTGCAAAAGCTGTAATTTGCCTTGTCAGCAGCTAGACTGTTTATTATAGTCATTGTTAACGTCACTTAGTCGCAAGTCCAATGCCTGCAAAGATTTTTTCGAAAGCCAAAATTTTAATAGTTGAAGAGCAGCCACTCGCTCAAAGCTATATGAAACAGTCCTTAGAGGGATTGGGGTTTCGCCAGTTACGCTTTGCAGAGCATGCAATTGCAGCAAAAGAACAATGTCAAATTGAGCAATTTGATCTCATCGTTTGTTCATTTAATCTTAGTAAACATCAAGATGGCTATCAGCTTTATGAAGAGCTGAAAATGAAGCGTCTTATCAAAAACTCTACTGGCTTTATTTTTATTTCGGCTGAAACAAGTGGTTCTTTGGTTCACAGTGTACTCGAGCTACAACCAGATGATTTCTTAGTTAAACCTTTTACAATTAACGAATTAAAAAATCGTATTGAAAAAGTGTTATTACGCAAAAGTAACCTTCATCAAATTTATCAACTTATTGATGATGGGAATGACTCCAAAGCAATTAAACAAATAGATACCTTGTTGCAAAACAAAGGCAATAGCTACAGTGCCATTCTATTAAGATTAAAAGGCGATGCCCTACTTCGCCTCAAACGCTTCGAAGATGCCAAAGCATTTTTTAAATCGGTGCTTGATATTCAAAAATTTACTTGGGCAAAAGTTGGTTTAGTCGAAGCACTGATTGCTAATAATGAACATACCCTAGCACACCGCATGCTTAAGACGATGTTGCAGCGCAGTGAAACTCGACTAGTTGCTCTTGATTTACTGGGTCGATTAGAAATAAAACTCAATAAATTTGATGAGGCACAGGATTTTTTTAGTAAAGCTGTTGAAATTGCCCCGCGTAACATTGACCGCCAGAAAACCTTAAGTCATGTATCACTGCTTAATCACGATTATGAAAAGAATTATTTAACGCAAAAAGACATTGCCAGTTACGCAAAACACTCAATTCACGATAACCCTGATATATATTTAAATGCGGCGCGCGCAGGGATTGATTTTGCTTTAACGACGGATCAAACCGATCAAGTGAATCGCATTTCAAGACAAACAAATCAGTACTTAAGCGATTTAAAAAAGCAGTTTCCGAATAGTAATAATCAAACACAAATTGATGTTCTCAATGCGCGTTTACATTATTTAAAAGATGAACATCAAAAAGCTAAAGCACTTATCAACCAACTTGATGAAAGTGACACTCAAATTCGTTCAGTAGATGGTGCGCTCGATAAAGCGAAAGCGTTTCATGAGCTTGGTTTTCACCACAAAGCGCAGATGCTGTTTAACCAAATTATTACTCACTGTGAACGCCACCCATCGGTAAGCGATCCGGTGTATTTACGTTATATTCAACAACAACAAACTGAGCGACGTGATATTAAGCTCGGTCCGAAAGAGCTCAATAACCACGCAGTTACACAGTTTAATAAGGGCCAACTTAATACGGCGCTTGAGGCATTTACCCAAGCATTTAGGATCATGCCTAAAAATGCCAGTATCGCTTTAAACCTACTGCAATGTTTATTCGATACAAATAACCAAGGCCAATCTTTTAATTTAGCACTCGCGAAAAAGTGTTTTGCTTTGTTAGATACTCAAACATTAGAAGATGAACAAGCAATCCGCTTTGAAAAAATTAAAGCTCTGGCGGCAAAATTAAAAATTAAGCTTGCTGAGTAATTTCGTATGGCATCTCAATTGTTTAAATTTAAAAAGCCCTTCTTATACGTTGCGCTTGTCGTCTTTTGCCAATGCAGCTTTGCCTCGGCAACTTTACAACATTGGCAACAAGCCAGTATCAATTGGCAGAGTGAGGCCGGTAGCCATATCAATATTTTGGCCGATGAACAGCCCGCTTTTATGGCGCTAAAGCCCTACATTCCTTTATTTGAGCAACTAACTGGGATTTCGGTTGGCTTTCATGCCTTAGAACAATCACAAATGCGTATTCGTCGTCATCAAGATTTGAGCGAAGCCACAGGTCTTTACGATGTACTGCCGATGGGGATCACCTTTTTAGGTGAAGCTCAAAGCCAAGGCTGGATTGAGCCTTTACAGCCCTACATTGATAACCCAAAACTGACAGATAAAGCTTGGTATCAATTAGAAGACATCAGTGAACGTAGCCTAGCGCTTTGTAAAATTGATAACACGCTATACTCGTTACCATTTGATTTTTCTGCGCCGATTTATTTTTATCGTAAAGATCTTTTCGAACGCTTTAATTTAGATGTTCCCGATACTTACGAGCAACTACAAGCAGTTAAGATTAAGCTTCAAAAGGCTATTGACCGCACTCCTTCTTTGAACGGGATGCACGCATTTGCCTCACGAACACTGCCCGGTGCAGGATTAAACACTTGGACAGTATTACCTGTTATGCGTGCTTATGGCGCTGAAGTTATCGACGCGCAGGGGCAGTCTGTTTTTGATAGCCCTCAAACAGCACAAAGCCTGCAAGTGTATCGCGACCTTGTAACAGGGTTCGGCAATCCAGATAACAGCCGTTTACTACACTTTTATGAAATTCGACGCTTGTTTAAAGAAGGTCAACTTGCCTCAGCCTTTTTGGCCTCGCATTTTTATAATGAAATCGATACCGCAGAAGAGTCTGATATTTGGAATAAGTGGGAAGCAGCCCCCTTGCCGGCAGGCCCAATCGCCCGAGAAACATCTCCTTGGGCATGGGCGTTTGCGATCAATAGTAAATCAAATAAAAAACGTGCGGCATGGTTATTTATTCAGTGGGCGACTAGTGAACAAACTGCTGCACTTCTGAGTACCGGTGGCTCACCGCCAAGACAAAAAGTGTGGCATGACAAACTATTTACTCTCGTAAACAAACCTGGCTTTAATCAAACCATGTTATGGGTATTTGAGCATGCAACACCGGATCGCCTGCAGGCCGGTATGGTTGAGTTTCCGGTTATCGGCGAAATTATCTCGCAAACTTTTAGCCAAATTTTCTATGGTGCAGATATAAAACAATCAATTAAAAGCACCGACGCAAAAATCAACGCCAATATGCAAGCACTAAAAATACGGAGCAATATTCAGCAATGAGAATTAGTATTGCCCACAAAATTTTAATGATCATCGGCTTTACCATTACCCTTATTTTAGGGGCAAGCACCTCATTGCATGTGATGGAACTTAAAGAGCAAACGCTTTTGAACATGAGTGAAAAGGCCGATGCGATTGTCTCGCCCATGCTGTCAGAAATAAACAGCCTCACAAAAGACAATACCGTAGGAAGTTGGGTGCTTAAAATTCAGGGGATCACTTTAAAGAACATTTTAAAAAATAATACCTTCGATGATTTACAAACAATTTACTTTATCGACCAAAATAATTTTATAGCCGCCCATCCTGATAACAGTAAAGTAGATACCCTAGAAACTAACCAAGTACTGTTAAAGCAGCTCAATCCGAAACAAAATGCTATTGTAGCCATGGAGCAGCAATATGCTGTTGCTGTGCCAATTAGCAATTTTCAGGGTGAAAATATCGGTTACGTTATCGTAAGCTTTTCAGATAAAGACTTAGCGTTAAAAACCAAATCAATTATTAGTAATGCGGTTTCGCTGTTTGCCATTTACCTATTAACTGCACTTATCATCGCTTATATCATTATTCGCCGTATTATTTTACAACCCATTGATCAGCTCGTGGAGTTTTCTCATGCCGTGACTACCGGTGATTTAAACTGCCCTATTAATATAAAAAGCCAAGATGAAATAGGTACCCTCGCCAGTGGCTTTAAAATGATGCGTGCTGCGGTTAGACAACAGCTCAACAGCATGCATGAACAACATAGTTTACTTGAAGACACCGTTGCAAAGCGCACTCAAGAGTACCTTGATGCTAAAGAGCAAGCTGAACAATCAAATCAGGCTAAAAGTCGCTTTTTAGCGAATATGTCTCACGAATTAAGAACCCCACTCAATGCAGTGTTAGGCTTTAGCCAATTACTACAAGATAGCGAAACAGATAAAAATAAGCGTCGTTACTTAGAAGCAATATCAATCTCTGGTAATTCACTCCTTAATGTATTGAATGACATTCTCGATTTATCAAAAATCGATGCTGGTAAAATGCAACTTGATATTGAGCGTGTAGAAATCCCTAAAATGTGCCATGAGCTTAATATGATGTTTTTACAACTCAGTGCGCAAAAGGATCTCGACTTACAAATAACCTCTCACCCAGAGTTAACAACCCCTGTGTTACTTGATAGCAATAAAGTGCGCCAAGTACTGACCAACTTAATCAGTAACGCCATTAAGTTCACTGCACAAGGCAGTGTTAAGGTGTATTTCGATTTTAAAGCCCACGATGACAACAGCAATATTGATATTAATATTCATGTCACAGACACAGGTAAAGGTATTCCCAAAGATCAACAAGACCTTATTTTTAATGACTTTGAACAAGTACAAGGTCAACGTAGTTCGGAGTTTGGAGGAACGGGATTAGGTCTTGCGATTTCATTGCGTTTTATCAAGTTGATGGGTGGTGAGTTATCGGTGATAAGCGATAAAGATAAAGGCAGTGAGTTTATTGTGTCGTTACCGAACGTTGAATTAGCCGAGTCTAAAAACGAAGTGAAACATCGTAACTACCCTGCTATTTCAAGCTACCATTTTAATCCTGCTCGCATTTTGATTGTTGATGATATTCCTTACAACCGAGACTATTTAGAGTCCTTCTTATCACGCTGGAGCTTTACCATCGACACCGCTATCAATGGTGAAGATGCCCTTAAAAAAATTGAGCAGCACCAGCCTGATTTAATCATTATGGATTTAAAAATGCCGGTGATGGGCGGGTTAGAGGCTAGTCAGTTAATTCGCAGTGATGATCGCTTCAAGCATATTCCAATCATTGCGGTTACAGCGTCGGTATTAAAAGATGATAAGGCGCAATCCAGTATTTTGACAGACTATATAATTAGTAAGCCAATCCACCGTGAGCACCTTATTTTCATTATTGCTCAGTATTTAGATTAGCCACGCATTAGTCGCGTTTTTTCATCGCTATGGCATTCATGCAGTAGCGTAAACCACTTGGCGGTGGGCCGTCTGGGAATACATGCCCTAAATGCGCATCGCAAACATTACAGACAGCTTCAATACGCTGCATGCCATGGCTAGAGTCCGCGATATAGGCAATGCTTTCAACACTGCTAGGCTGAGTAAATGACGGCCAACCAGTGCCACTATCGAACTTTTCATCGCCATCAAAAAGTAAGTTGTCACAACATACACACACATATTGACCAGGTTCAAATATCGTACATGAATCAGAGCTGTGCGGACGTTCAGTGCCTTTTAAGCGGGTAACATAGAATGTATCTTGTTCGAGCTCAGCTTGCCATTCAGATGGCGATTTTTCGACTCGACGTGGAGGTGTTGGGTTACCGTTATGGGCAAACTCTAAAATATCTTGCCAAGTTAACATAGTGCTCCCTCAGGGTTGAATACAACTGTTGCACAGTACATCACAAGCCCTACCAAGGGCAAGCAGCATGCGTTTAGTGATTACTGTGTTTGCAGCCGGATATCTATTTGTGCACGTTCACGCTCAGAAAGTAACTGTGCTAAATGGCTATTAATTTGGCTGCTATTAACACTTAATAAGGCAGTTATCTGCTGTTCATTGACATCCGTTACATGAATGATCCCTTCGCCGATTTCAATCTGCTTAATTTGGCCAATTAAAACAAACTCAGCTTTGCGTTTAAAATCGAATAAGCCTGCCAGACTTATCAGTGCTAGCTGATTCACATCGCGCTTTAGTAAATCGGCAATGGGATTACGCGCGACAAATAACGGCGTGACTCGATAGAGGCTTGATAGCGTAATAAAGCCCCATAACATCACAAACAACGAGAATGCAGCACTGTGCCAAAGTGGCGTAAATACCCATAAAGCAATTAATACCAGCGCGATAGTGAGTGAAATTTTTGCTAAAAGCTTATTAATTGCCAACATAGTGTTGTCCTATTTCTTTTCAATTGGATCAGGCCAATCATTAAAAAAGACCGACAAATATCTGCTTTTTAATAGATATAACAGTACCCATAATACCAGTACCATTTGGCAGGCTAAGAACAACGAAAATTGATAATGACTGTGTGCAGCCTGATAGGTTAACCAACTTAAATCCGTGATGGCACACATTATTAATGGCCAGCGCATAAATCGCCAAATAGACGACAGACGTTTTGCACTTTCGGCGTTTTCTTGAGGTCGGCGTAAACAAAAGATCACCGCCGGTAATAAGGCAATAGCAGCAATGGCAATGGCTATAAAGAAATCGCTTTTCGATTTAAAAAACAGCGACATGATATCTAAATCAGGGCGACGGCTCAGCGCCGCCATCAGCCAAATAAAGTAACTGCGTAACAGCACTAATAACGTTAAATGAAACGCCACAGGGGTTCGATAAGCACCGTGTTTATCCCAGTATTCAGGCCCGTAGCGATTCATATTTGGTTCTTCTTATCGGCAATGATACCAAGTACAAAAAACGCAGCTGTAAGTGTAAGCGCCAGCCATTTAACACCGAGTAGCATTAGCAGCTTACTTAAAAATGGGGTTACAAACACCACAAGTAGGCCCATGCCAAACCCAGTGATCAGCACAAAGCAAAGCACGCGTATAATAAAGTGACGACGCGCGACAAAGCGCTTGGTCACTTTAATAATGTCGTTTGCGTACAAGGATATAAAACACACCACCAGCAATAATGAAATATTGTAAAGGTGTGGTTGCAGCCAGCTGCCGATTGTTAAAGCAACTGACGACAATGCCTGCAATAGACTATCCATTGTGCTCACTTAAAAGCGCAATAAGGTCAGCCTCAGTTAACACATCAATACCTAAGTCTTGTGCTTTGGTTAATTTTGAGCCTGCTTTTTCACCTGCAATCAGTGCATCCGTTTTCGCCGATACACTACCCGATACTTTTGCACCTAACGCCTGTAAACGTGCTTTTGCATCATTACGGTTAAGCTCGCTCAATGTGCCAGTCAGAACGTAGGTTAAGCCCGCTAATGGCTGCGCATCGGCACTCGGCGCGGTTAATTCTGGCCAGTGAATACCTTGCTCAACCAATGCATTTACAACCGCCATATTGTGCTCTTCGCTAAAGAAGCCACGTACATGCTTGGCAACGATTTCACCCACGTCACTTACTTCAGTTAACGCATCAACGCTTGCTTGAGTAATTTTTTCTAGCGTTAAAAAGTGGTTTGCTAAGTTTTGCGCTGTTGCTTCACCCACTTCGCGAATACCTAACGAGTATAGGAATTTAGCTAAGGTTGTTTGCTTTGCATCTTGCAGTGCATTAACTAAGTTCTTAGCAGACTTAGGACCCATTCGCTCTAGTGATTCAAAATGGCCTTGTTTAAGGATAAATAAATCAGCAGGCGTTTTGATCAGTTCACGGTCAACGAGTTGATCAACAATTTTGTCGCCTAAACCATCAACATCAAGGGCTTTACGTGACGCAAAATGTTTAATAGCTTGCTTACGCTGCGCTTGGCACACTAAGCCCCCCGTACAACGGGCAACCGCTTCACCTTCAATGCGCTCCACATGTGAGTCACAAATTGGGCAAGTCGCTGGAAATTCAATGTCTTTGGCATCGTCAGGACGACGTTCAAGGACAACTTGGGTAATTTGCGGAATAACATCACCCGCTCGGCGAATAATCACGGTATCGCCAATTTTAACGCCTAAACGGGCAATTTCATCGCCATTGTGAAGCGTTGCGTTAGATACCGTCACGCCACCCACAAATACCGGCTCTAATCGTGCTACAGGGGTAATAGCGCCAGTGCGGCCTACCTGAAACTCAACATCAAGTAATTGGGTGATTTCTTCTTGCGCAGGGAATTTAAAAGCAATTGCCCAGCGTGGTGCGCGTGCCACAAAACCTAAACGCTCTTGGCGTTTTTTGTCGTTAACTTTAATAACCACACCGTCAATTTCGTAGGCAAGGCTACTTCGACGCGTCAAGATATCTTGGTAGTAATCAAGTGCAGCTTGCTGGCCTTCAACCAGTTTTGTTTCTGGGCAAAGTGGTAAACCCCAATCGGTAAGTTTAGCAAGCTGTTGATAGTGATCTTCTGGTAACTGCCCATCTGCAACAAGCCCAGTGCTGTAAGCATAAAACATCAGTGGACGTTTTGCTGTTACTTTAGAGTCAAGCTGACGTAAGCTACCGGCCGCAGCATTACGTGGGTTAACAAAGACTTTGTCGCCACGTTTTTCGGCTTCACTGTTTAGTTTGGCAAAACCAGTGCTGTCCATAAATACTTCACCGCGCACTTCAAGCTCTGCTGGGAAGTCATCGCCACGTAACTTAAGCGGCACATTACGAATTGTTTTCACGTTTTGAGTGATGTTTTCACCCACCATACCATCGCCACGGGTAGCCGCTTGAACCAAAACACCATCACGATAAATAATCGATACCGCTAAACCATCAAGCTTTGGCTCACAACAAAAAGTCAGCTCATTGTTGTCCATTAAACGCTCTTTGATACGGCGGTTAAATGCGGCAAACTCTTCTTCTGAAAAGGCATTATCAAGTGACAGCATTGGCACTTGGTGAGTGACTTGCTCAAACTTATCAAGTGCTGCGCCACCGACTTTTTGAGTCGGAGAGTCAGGGCTTTGAAACTCTGGATTAGCTTGCTCAAGGGCGCTTAATTCGCGCATTAAACGGTCATATTCAGCATCAGGAATGCTAGGTGCATCCAGCACATAATAATTATGGTTATGCTCTTCTAACTGGGCACGAAGTTGGCTAATTTGCTCAAAGATAGGGCCGGACATGAAAACCTCAAAAATCTACATAAAAAAGCCACTTCGACGACTTAACGCCAAGTGGCCTAATACTTATACTCTGTGTGTGCGACTAAGCTGAAAAGCTGCGTACTTTCTCAACATACTCACGAACGCTTTCAACCGTCATTTCTTCACGGTTGCTATCTAAAATAGTTGCACCAAATTCATCGGCTAGCTTTTTAGCTGCACTGTGCAACATATTGAATGCACTTAGACCATCGCCATCACATGGTAAGGTCATAAATAAACTAACACCGGCCGTGCTGAACTGTTCCATATTATCAATATCGAACGTGCCTGGGTTATACATATTCACTAAACGGAATAACACCGGACCTGTGCCTGCTGGGTCTAAGTGACGGTTAAAGAAACCTTCTTCAGAATACTTAAAGCCTAACATATTAACGGCTGGCAATAATTGGCTGCCATCCATTGTTAAACCCTCTGGCATTTGTAAATGCACAATAATAAAATCGGTTGGAACTTGTGCATCTGCAGCTGGTTCTTCTTCAGCGTCTTGTTGCTGAGTTTCTGCTTCAGGCTCTTCAACAACCTCTTCTGACACAGCTGGTTCGTCGTGACTTTCTGCTGAGAAGCTTAAATCACCAAACTCTGGCTCATCACGCTCTTGCGATTTTGCAGTCGCAGGCTCTTGAACCTCGCTGGTCGTTTCATTTGGTTCAACCCGCTCAACTGAAGGCGTATCTGGGCTGTCCTTTTTACGCACCGACCATAAGCCGTGAATTAATAAACCACCAATGACAAATACACTGATTACGATTAAAGCCCATCTTAATTCTTCGGCCATCCCCTCACCTTTATTATTTGATATGCCTAAATTTTATGCATGTGCCATTTGCACAGCTTGTTCTATGTCTACAGCGACCATACGTGATACACCTGGTTCCGCCATAGTTACACCGGTCAATCTGCCTGCCATTTCCATAGCAATCTTGTTATGACTGATATAAATAAATTGTACTGATTGTGACATCTCTTCTACCAAACGGCAAAAACGACCCACGTTCGCATCATCCAATGGCGCATCCACTTCATCTAGCATACAGAATGGAGCTGGATTGAGCCTGAATATTGAAAACACCAATGATAATGCGGTCAGCGCTTTTTCTCCACCACTAAGCAGGTGAATTGTCGAATTTTTCTTGCCCGGTGGTCTAGCCATGATGCTCACGCCACTTTCAAGTAGGTCATCACTGGTCAATTCAAGGTAAGCACTACCGCCACCAAACACTTTTGGGAATAACTCCCCAAAATCAGTATTTACTTGTTCAAAGGTCGCCTTAAAACGGTTTTTTGTTTCTCGGTCGATTTTTTGAATTGCCCCTTCAAGGGTATTTAATGCTTGTGTTAAGTCATCAAGCTGCTGATTTAAATAATCGCTGCGCTGTTTAGCCTGCTCAAACTCATCTATTGCCGCTAAGTTCACCGCGCCAAGTTCATTTAAAGCTTGCGTGGTTTTTGTCAGCCAAGTTTGCATGCTATTTAAATTGGCATTGTCAGGCAGTTCTTCAAGTACTGTTTTTAAATTTTGTTCCAGTTCTTCAAGTGGCTCTAACGCAGCTTGTGCTTTAACGATTAAACTTTGCTCATCCAGTGCCAATGCTTGCAACTGCTCTTGTAGCGTAACCAACTCAGATTGCGACGATTTCAGCGCTGTTTGCTTATCAGCAAGCTCCTTTTTAGCTTGACTCAAGGCCGCTTGCAAGTTTTTCAGCTCAACGTCACTTTGTTGATGCTTTTCAAGCAATAGCATTATCTGCTCTGCTACTTCTTCAAGCGGGATCACTAGCTCTTCTAATTGCTCGTTGAGCTCTAATACAGCTTCACTGGCAGCACTTTGGGCTGCATTAGCATGCTGTAGTTTAGTTTCGCTAAGTTGACACTCACTGCGAGCTTTTTGTTCAGCCAAATTAGCTTGATGTGCTTGCGTTTTATATTGCTCAAGCTGAGAAGCCACTTGGCGATAGTTGTTATTTGCCTCAGTTTGTTGATGTTTCGCCTGCTCTAACTCAGTTTCAAGTTCTAACTGCTGCTCTAATAATTGCTCAAGTAAAGTCTGCTGCGTTTGTTGCTGTTCGACAGCACTTTGCTTTTGTTCAGCCAGTAACGTTTGACGCTGTTGTAATTTAACACGCTGATTTTGCCACTGCGTTTGCTGCTCTAATAGCATATCGCGTCGAGTACTGGCCGATGCAATCTGCTGAGCCGCTTGGTGAATTCGTTCTCTGTATTGCTCTTTGTCAGCGATGAGCGTTTTCTTGTGAGCTAGATGCTCATTTAGCAAATGCTGCTTGGTTTCTAATTGCTCGTTGAGCTCTTCATCTAACTGCTGTGCATCGCTAAGCTGAGCATGCTTTAAAAGCAAAGAATTGTCGGTGTCTTTATTAGCATCGGTATGAAAGTTACGACCATGTATACAGCCTTCTTCATCAATCACTGCCAGCCAATATGGATCCGCTAAAATAGCGTCATCAAAACTAGGTTGAAAAGCAAAGCGTGCTAATAAATCAGGGTAAGCACCCGATTCGATGTAATTTGCTAATGACTCTTTTGGTAACTTAGCATTATTAGTTACAGACCAAACACTGTTAGGCTCTTTATGTTGACTGACCTTTAGATGCTCAAGGCCAAGCAGGGCTTGCTCAACTAACGGCTCAAAGCCAGCAGCCACTTTTAACTGCGCTAATAAAGAGACACTCCTGTTGTCGGTTTGCTCTGATAGCAAAGAATTAAGCGCTGCTATGCTGGCTTTGTTTTCATTACTGTGTTGTTGAACCCGTTTAAAGTCTTGCTCTAAGTGCAGCTGCTCTTTATCCGCTTGTTCTAGACTCTGAGTGAGCTTATTTAGCGCACTTTGTTGCTGCGCAAGCTCTTTTGTCAATGTTTGAATATGCTGTTGTTGCTCAGCAATTTGCGCTGCAACTGGGGTCGCTTCGAGCTCACTAATTTCAGCGGCAAGTTGTGTCTGCTGAGACTCAAGTTGTGCAACAGTCTGGGCAAAGTGAGCCTGTTGACTCTTTGCAACATTAATATCACTACTATGAGCTTGATTTTTCTGTAAGGTGCTTTGATATTGCTCATTGACACTTTGCGTTTGTTGCTGCTGCAGAGCGACTTGCTCTTCAACCTCTGCAACTTGCTCAGCGCACAGCAAACTTTGCTCAATCGCGTCTTGTAGCAGCTCTTGTAAAATAGCGGCTGAAGCATGTTGCTCTTCTTGCAGTTCTTTATTTTGTAACTGCAATTGTTGCTGTTTGATAAGGTTTTGGCTAAGTGTTTGCTGTTGCTGCTTTAAACTGATCTGTTGCTGTTCTTTGCGGGTTAACTCTGTATGAGTTTGATGCTGAGCTTGCTGGGCATCTTGCAGTTTCTGCTGCTCAAGTTGCACCTGATTTTCAAGACTTGCTAAAACATCATCGTGGCCAGAATGCGCTTCTCTAAAGAACTGAATTTGCTCTTTAAGTTTCTTGATTTGCTCAGCTTTATCAATTTGTTGTTGGTGTAACTTCTGCCACTTTAAAACCGCAATTTGCCCTTTTAAGGTACGTTCTGTGGCTTTTAGCTCTCGGTATTTTTTTGCATCGACTGATTGCACTGCAAGCTTATCGAGCTGTGTTTGCAACTCTTGCCTTACATCAAGCAATCGTTCAAGGTTTTCGCGGGTACTTTTAATGCGGGTTTGCGTTTCTCGACGACGCTCTTTGTATTTTGAAACTCCCGCGGCTTCTTCTAAAAACACACGCAAGTCAGCCGGTTTGCTCTCTATTAAACGCGAGATCATGCCCTGCTCAATAATCGCATAACTGCGCGGGCCAAGACCTGTGCCTAAAAAGATATCGGTAATATCACGCTTACGGCATTTACTGCCATTTAGAAAATAAATTGACTGACCATCTCGAGTCACTAAGCGCTTGATCGCCACTTGGTTCCGATCAGCAAAGGTATTCGGTAAATGGCCACTGGTGTTATCAAACACCAACTCAACAGAGGCTTGTGAAATAGGTTTTCGATTAGTTGAGCCGTTAAAAATAACATCGGTCATGGCATCGCCACGTAAGTTTTTCGCTGAGCTTTCACCTAGCACCCAACGCACTGCATCAATGACATTTGATTTGCCACAGCCGTTCGGGCCGACAACACATGTCATCTGATCAGGAAATGGGATCTTAGTGGGTTCAACAAACGATTTGAAACCCGCTAATTTTATGGTGCTTAAGCGCATCTAATTGTTTTACCGATTTTTATTGTTATTCTTCAATTTAACCCATTTTAGGGTAAAAGGTTAAGCGTGACGCTTAAAATTATCTAAAATAATACCCGTTGCCATTGCTACATTAAGCGATTCTGCTTGGCCATAAGCCGGAATAGTGATTTTATCAGTAACTAAGCTTTCGCAATCAGCACGAATACCATGGGATTCACTGCCCATGAGTAATACGGCATCTTGCTTAAGAGCAGTTTTGTGAATGTTCTCACCTTCTAAAAATGCGCCATACACAGGAAGGTTTAAACTAGGTAAGTAACTGGTTAAGTCGGTTTGTGTGACACTCACACGAGCAAATGAGCCCATAGTTGCGCTGATGGTTTTCGGGTTATAAGCATCGGCACTGTCTGTGCTGGTAACAATATGCTTAATACCATACCAGTCAGCAACACGAATAATCGTGCCCAAATTACCCGGATCCGACACACCGTCAAGGGCTAAAATAAGTCCTGATGTTGGTAATGCTTGTTGGCTTGGCATATCAACAACAGCAATGGCTGCGTTGTTACTAACAAGCGTACTGGCTTTAGTTAGGCTGTCTTCGTCTGCTTCAATGACTTGATGGGCTGCAAGCGCTGTTTGATGCGCAGAAATAAATGCAGGAGTCGCAAATATATGAGCAATACTTAACCCACTGTTTAGTAATTCAAGTACATTTTTTTCGCCTTGAACAAGGTACTGGTTATATTGCTTACGGTATTTCTTTTGACCTAATGCACGAATTAGTTTCAGTTGGTTTTTTGAAATCATAACAGCCTCATAAAATGATGGTTTAGTATATCAGATTCTGTACTCGAAAAACCAAGGGGAAAGTGCCAATTGCTTATTCAATCAGCACTTTTAAGAGACACTAGCTAATTAATAGACATTAACTAATTTTCGTCAGCCATTCGTTTAACCATGGCTCAGTAACAGGCCAAGGCTCAAAATCTTCACAGGCATCAATTTCTAAACGATGACCGACAGGTTTTGCCTGTAAATCGCGAAACAGCTCATCAAAACTGCGACCTGCTCCACAAAACGTATCGCCATAGCTGCGGTCGCCCATAGCAATAATGCCGTATTGCTTGCCTGTTAACAGTGGGAATTGATCGTTTAATTGGCTGTATAAAGTGATTAAGTTATCAGGAATATCACCCTGACCCGTCGTTGATGTGATCACTAAAATATGTGACGCAGCCAGCATGTCATCAACCGTGCCATTTTCAACTAATTGCGCTTGATGCTCTGACTTTTCAATAACTTCAATAACTTGCTCGCTTAAACGCTCAGCACCGCCATAGACACTGCCGACAAAAATACTAATAGTTGCCATAATAATCCTTTTCTTCTGTTGGCCAGCCAAGTTGCTGGCAAATCGTTAACATTGCATCGCCTAATGGCGCTCTAATTGTTATTGGTTGTTTGCTATAAGGGTGCACAAACTTTAATTCAGAGGCAAATAACATTAAACGACGAAGCTGGAAATGCTCTCTAAAAAATTGATTATGCTGATTATCACCATGATTTACGTCACCAATAATTGGTAATGATAAATGTTTTAAATGACGACGAATTTGATGTTTGCGGCCAGTTTTAGGAAAACACTCCACCAGCGAGTAACGAACTGTTGGATACTTACCAATTGGAATAGGTAAGCTTGCTTGGTGCAGGCAATGAAATTGCGTTTGTGCTTCTTGCGGTGCTTTATCTTGATCAGCAAACTTATCGGCAATTTTATCAAGCTCTTCTTTTAAAGGTTTATCTAAGAAGATTGATTCATTTAAAAAGCCTCTTACTAAAGCTAAGTAACGTTTTTCAATTTGCCCATCAATAAACAACTGGTTCATGTCACGGGCTGCTTCTGAACTTAACGCAAACAGTAATACGCCTGAGGTTGGTCTATCTAAACGATGTACAGGAAACACGTGTTGACCAATTTGGTCACGCAGCATCTGCATCGCAAATTGGGTTTCGTGTTTATCTAAAAACGAACGGTGAACCAATAAACCAGATGGTTTATCAATCGCAACGTAATTTTCATCGCGGTACAGAATCGTTAACTCGTCAAATTGTGGCTTAACAATCTCTTGCATGTTAGTTATCACTTAAAAGTTGATCGAGTTTTTGTAAAACGGTAATCACATCATTTCCGCCACTATGTTGTGCCAGCATCATTTCAGCCATAGGCGCAATTGCAAAATTACGGGGTAAAGGCTGAGCATGTGCTATGAGGGCGTGCATTTTTTCAAGAAAAACAAATTGCAGCCATTGCTCAAAAGCCATAGTGTCGTGGCAAAACGGTACACTAGAATTGAGCGCACTTGGGTCAATAGCTGTTGTTTGCCATAGTGAATGGCGTTGTAATGTGGATTCTAATTCGCGCAGCAGCGCCAAAGTCTGTTGATGCATTGTAAAACTCTTAATACCTTTGTGCTTAGTATACCCTGTTCCAAGGCGCCATGGTATGGCGTATAATTCGCGGCTGATATAGATTAATTACGGTAATTGAGATTTTATGACTGAGCAGATCGCCACTTTAGGGCAACTTCTGGATGCAGCCGGTACCACTTGGCGTGCCTTCGATATTGGCAGACACATCACGAAATTAGACAAAAAACAATTTCTTGCCATTGAAGAAACAAAAATCCCTTACCCTTACCCGCTTGCTGGTCATGCTTGGCTTGCTATTCAATTTTGGGATGTAAAAGCGTCTAAAGAACCTTATGTATGGTTTTTAAAATTTCCATTAGATGAGCAAAGCCGCCTAGTAAGCGCAAGCCGCGATCACTTTGCAAATATGGTAATTGAAGCACTTGGTACAGAAATTACCGGTGAAAATGCCGAGGGCAAACTTGATAACAACCCCTATGTATTTACGCCAAACGCCAACAAGCTAGCGGCATTTAATGCACAGGTTAAATGTTTACTTAAACAAAGCGCTTCACAGTACTACGAATATGCTCAGCTGTATTTCTCAGGCAAACTGGGGTTTGATAATTGGCAAAGTGTTGCAGTACAGGGTATTGCTGATTTTGCGATGCGCTTAGATAACGACAACAATTTAGCAAACCTACAAGCCGCTTGGGGACACTTACCTGTCGAAGTATTACAGCCGCTGAGTGCGATGCTTGAACATGTTGCAATCGAACCGGTGTTTGCAGAGCAATTGTTAGCCTATGGTTTAAAGGCGATAGAGCAAAAAGACGGCATTGCTCTTGTTGCAGCTCTTAGAAGTTTATCAAAAACAACGGCGCAAGGTTTAACTGCACAACTGGTAGATGCTGTATTACGCTCTGAGATGAACACCCAGTCAGATGTCCTATTAACAATTGCAGGGCGTTGTTTTAGCACGCTTGAAGACCCAGAACGCTTACATGTGTTTATGGATTGTTGTGCACACCACACTGAAATTGAACAACTGTTTGTGAGTATTTTCACCGATTTAGTTGCAATTCCTAGTATTCGCCCTCACCTACTAGGTTTATTAAGAAAAGAAAATCGTAGCGAAACACTCGCTCGAGCAATTGGAAGGTTATTCTCGTAAATGGCAGGCTTGTGGACACTTATCATCATTGGCAGCATCATCTACTTTTTTTGGTTAAACAGAAAAGTAGCCGAAGCAGCTAACCTTCATGCACAAAGACAAATTGAGCAATTAAATGTGCAATTGGTGAGTGTCGCTTGCAATAAACGCAGGGTTGGCATTTTAAAAAGTGGTAAGCCAGGAATTAAAAGCGAGTTTATTTTTGAGTTTTCAAGTGATGGGCAAAGCGTGTATCAAGGCGTTTTGATCATGGAAAATGAATTACTTAAAAGCGTAGTAATACCGCCGCATAAGATTTAAGTTGCGAGTTGCGAGTTG
>NZ_PNCP01000066.1:0-1731 GCF_005886115.1 Pseudoalteromonas sp. S4492 | reverse complement strand
ACTCGCAACTCGCAACTCGTTACTCACTAACCACTATTTCTACTTTTTCGCTTAACTCTGCCTTAAACTTTTCTGCTAGTGCCTGTTTGGCTTGCTCATCGCCGTGGACGATTTTGATTAAACTTGGCTTTTTGCGCATACCGGTGACAAATCTGATAAGTCCTTTTTGATCTGCATGGGCGCTGTAGCCGCTAATGGTATGAACTTGCGCTTTAATCATGACTTTTTGATTATCGATAAATACATAGCCGCCGCGTGTGCCGTATTTTTGAATCTCTCGGCCTAATGTTCCTTGCCCTTGGTAGCCAACAAAAATGACATCGGTTGTTTTGTCTGGCAAAAACCGTTCTAGGTAATTAACTATTCTGCCGCCATTACACATACCGCTGGCAGCAATGATTATTGCGGGTTGCTGTTTTGAGGTTAAAAAGTTTATGAGGGCAAGGTGTTCTTGGTGGCTATCAATGGTGTGTAGCTGCTTAAAGTCGAGTGGGTGGCGACCTTGTTTTACGCGTTTTTTTGCTTCGTTATCCCACAGTTCTTTAAAGTGTAAATATTCATTTGTGAAATTGGCTGCCATTGGCGAATCTACAATAATTTGCAGTTTATGCCACATAGAGCGCTTGCTTGCAGAGTGAATGAGCTGTTCAAACTCATAGAGCAGCTCTTGAGTGCGGCCAATGCTAAAAGCGGGTATGAGTACTACGCCATTATCGCTTACTGCACGCTCTATAATCTTTTTAAGAGCGGCTACACGCTCCTTTCGACCTTGATGGTTTTTATCACCATAGGTTGACTCAATAACTAATGTATCGGCGCGGTAAGGTGGCTTTGGCGTCGGTAATAATGGCGTGTAAGGTGCACCTAAATCACCTGAAAATACCACTCTATGCGTGTTAGGCTTTGTACCTAGCTCAATTTCAACATAGGCAGAGCCTAAAATGTGCCCGGCACGTTGCAGGCGGATTTTATATAATGAATTTTGCTTGCTTGAGGCTACTTTTTCGGGGCTAAAGCCCACTCCTACGGGAATGGAGTACCATGTATTGAAATCTAGAGAGACAATTTGCTGTTTTAGTAACTTTAAGCAAGTGCGGATTATTGCTTCATCGCGAGTTACACCTACTTTTAAGGCATCTTCAATCACCATAGGTAATAACTTGGCGGTGGCAATAGAGGTAAAAATAGGCCCTTTAAAACCAGCTGCAAGTAAGTAGGGTATGCGACCAACATGGTCGATATGGCAGTGCGTGACAATCAGCGCTTTTACGGTTGATATATCAAACTCAATAGCCAGGTCTTGTTTACTGTCTTCTCCTTGAAATAGACCGCAATCAACAAGTACAGAATTTGCATCATCAATAAATAGCTGATGGCAAGACCCAGTTACGCCTCTCACCGCTCCGTGGTGTTTAATATGCATAATAATCTCCTGATTTTTAAGCGAGGTTTTAGAATAGAAGTTATTGACTTATAGAGCAATGGGTGAGCGTTCAACTATTCACGGCTAAAGCCGTTCCTACGTTTTGATGTAGGAGTGAAATTTAAGGAGCTGTCAGTTTGAAGATCAATTTTGGTTATGCATTTAAATGTGGGCTGGGTGCTGAATGTCAGACGCGCCAAGCAAGCGTGACGCCTACGGTGGTGTAGGCGTGAAATTTATTTCGCGCGGTGTTTTTATTGCGCGATGTAAAATCGCGCCTACAATATCTCGCAACTCGCAACTCGCAA
>NZ_PNCP01000065.1:0-13720 GCF_005886115.1 Pseudoalteromonas sp. S4492 | reverse complement strand
CTAACTTTCCCCTTTCTAACTCCATAGCTCATACCTATTTCGTATTCGCTACCCAATCTATAGACATTTGTAATCAATTAGCGATAATAAAAAACTCGATGTTTTTATGCGCTAAGCTCACATATGCTTATTACCTTACCCATTGCCGAACTTGTACCAGGGATGTTTGTTGACAGTGTCAGTAAGCAACATGAGCATGTAAATAGTATTAAGATCAAAACACGTGGTTTAGTGCGTGATAAAACGATTATTCAGCGCCTGATCTCTGAAGGGGTTGAAGAGCTACTCATCGACTTTACTCAAAGCGATGTTGCACTCCCTAAAAAATACCAGCCAAAACCCGAACCAGCTAAACCGAAAGTTGAACAAAAGCCTGCAGCTAATGAAGAGCCGCAAGGGGTCACGGTTCAACAAGAGTTTTTAAAAGCCAGTGTGCATTACGAACAGCATAGCCGAAAACTACAAGGCTTCTATTCAGACATTACATCAGGTTTAAAGATAAATATGTCGGTGCTCGATGATATCGCTGTTGATATAGTGGGCTCGGTATTTCGTAACCATAACGCATTAACTATTTTAACTCGCCTCAAAGATAAGCATATCTACAATTGGCGTCATATGATTAACACCGCTATTTTGGTGAGTGTGTTTGCTAAGTACTTAGGTTACAACGAAAAAACAATTAAAGAACTGGCAATGGGTGCCTTGATGCACGATATTGGCCAGGCGAAAATGCCACAAGGTGTATTGTCTAAACCAAGCGCTTTAAACGACAACGAAATGCAAGTTGTTAAAAAGCATGTGGCGCAGAGTTTGGGCTTAGTGAAAGGTGAAAAGGGCATTACGCCGTTAATGCTCGATATGATTGTGAATCACCATGAGCGTTTAGATGGTACAGGCTACCCACGTGGTATTGCGGCTGAAAAGTTGAGCCGTGCAGCACGTATTATGGCAATCGTTGATGTGTATGATGCCATGACGGCAGATAGACCCCATCAAATGGGTGAAGAGCCAATCTCAGCGCTGCGTTATTTGCTCGCTAATAAACACATGTTCGATTCTGAATTGGTGCAACGCTTTATTAAGTGCCTAGGTGTGCACCCGGTTGGAACTATTGTGAAATTAAACAATGAGCGTTTGGCATTAGTGATGGAAGGTAACCATGAAAACCCAATCAAGCCGAAAATAAAGATCTTCTATAATGCCAAGCATAAGCATCATATTACTGCCAAAGACGTCGATTTAAGCGCAGAAAAAGAGCTAAAAATTATTGCCAGTATTAAGCCTCTAGATTATCAACTCAATTTGGCTCGTTTGTTAAAAGAGCATCTGCTTGTTTAGACTTAATGCAGCGTTTTTTGGCGTTGCGCTTTGCTGATATAAATGCACCACTAAAGCAACTCGTCATTAATACCAACCACAATAACGTGCCTTTTTCGACATGCAACGCCACGCAACATAATAACAGCGACAACACCGCACTTAGCATAGCGCCTAACCAATAATGATTCACTGGATTATCGCAATCACCCGCTTTAGTACAGGCACAGTAGTTTGCTTTACAAAAATAATGAACACTCACACCGCATAACATCAGTGCCGCAATAATCAATGCGATTCCCATACTCACACTCAACAGAAAAACCTTTATTTTTAGTCTAAAGGGACAAGAAATAGATGTCAATGCAAATGATAATTACTACTGTTTGTTGTTTTTGTAATCAGAGATCTGATGAGTTTTAATAAGTTGTTATCTTGTTGTTAAAATGCGGGTTTTTTACCTATTTCTAACGAAAAATTACAGTTTTTTGATCTTAATTAAGGTAATGTTCGAAAGTTTGTAATCATTAGAATAAAACATCTAATACCAACATACAGCGCTAATCTTTTATGCTTAACTAATAGGTTGCCCTCATTGTTGGATTAGTTTTCGCACAAGTTTGCAAGAGGACACAGATTTATGAAGTTCACTAAAACACTAATTGCAGCATCACTTGCTGTTGTTTCTGCTGACAGCTTTGCTGCAGCTTTCCAATTAGCAGAGCAAAACGTATCAGGTTTAGGTCGTGCATACGCTGGTGAAGCAGCCGTTGCTGATGACGCGTCTGTTGTTGCTCGTAACCCTGCACTTATGTCTTTATTCAAAGACAAGCAAATCTCAGTAGCAGGTATTGCTGTCATTCCAGATGTAAGCTTAAAAGGTGAAAGTGCTGCATACAGCTTAGATGAAAGCTCTATCGATGACGATAGCATTGCGCCATCTGCATTTATTCCTGCAGGTTACTTCACTATGCCTTTAAACGACAAAGTGTCTTTAGGCTTTGGTGCTTTTTCAAACTTTGGTCTTTCAACTGAGTTTAAAGATGACTATGCGGCAGGCTCTATCGCGGGTGAAACTGAAATCGTAACAGTTAACATGAATGCAAGCGCGTCATACAAAATCAACGAACAGTTCAGCCTAGGTCTTGGCTTAAACTATGTTTATGCTGATGCGAAAGTTGTTCGTAATGCAGGTGCAAACCCTCTAGGTTTACCAGCTAACACGCAAATTGCTCACCTTGAAGGTGACGATTACGGCTTTGGTTGGAACATTGGTGCAATGTATCAGTTAGACGAAAACAACCGTTTTGGTTTTAACTACCGCAGCGAAACAGATATCGACTTTGAAGGCGAGTATTCAAACCAACTTCCAGCTGCTTTTGGCGGTCTAGCGGGTACTAAAGTACCAGGTGAGTTAAAATTAACCTTACCAGCCATTGCAGAATTCTCTGGTTCACACCAAATCGATAAGAAGCTAGGCGTACACTACAGCATCTTATGGACTGGTTGGGACAGCTTCCAAAAATTAGAAGCCTACGTACCAGGTGTTGAATCTCCTGTATTCTCTAAAGAAGAGAACTTCTCTGATTCAATGCGTTACTCTATCGGTACTGACTACCAGTACAGCGATGCACTTTTACTTCGTGCAGGTATTGCATACGATGAGTCGCCAGCAGACCAATCGCACCTTTCAATCTCTATCCCTGATACAGATCGTTTCTGGTTCTCGTTTGGTGGTAACTACGCATTCAGCGAAAACTCAAATGTTGACTTAGGTGTAAGCATCCTTCGTGGTAAAACACAAAACTTCTCTGAAAAAGACAGTCTAGCTGCTTCTTTAGGCCAAGATGTTTCATGGGAATTTGAATCAAAAGGTCACGCAGTTCTAGTTGGTGCTCAGTACAACTACAAATTTTAATACCAATTCGTTTAATCCCTCAAAATGATTAAGTATTATTGCGGGTTGGTATAATTGTGACGCGACGTAAAGTCGCTGTTACAGAGCATTAAAAAGCCGCACTATAACAATGTTATAGTGCGGCTTTTTTGTAAGCGCTATAAAACTTATAGCGCTATATATGCTGTTATAGACTTTCGATTTTCGCTTTTTGCGCTAACAGTTTGTCTTTCGCATCGGTAAATTCAGCCAGTTTAGCATGCTCTTTAGCAAGTACAGCTTCTGGTGCGTTATTTACGAACTTCTCGTTAGCTAACTTGTTTTGAACCTGTGCTAAGCCTTTTTCTGCTTTCTCAAGCTGCTTCGCGATACGAGCTAATTCAGCTTCAACATCGATTAGGCCAGCCATTGGGATCATGATCTCAAGGTTACCAACATACGATGTTGCACACGCTGGTGCATCGTCTTTATTATCAAGAAGGGTGAACTCTTCAAGCTTAGCAAGCGACGCTAAGAATGCTTCGTTATCCGTTAAGCGGCGTTTGTCTTCGTCAGACGCATTAGCAAGCAATACAGATAATGGTTTGCTTGGGCTGATATCCATTTCACCACGAATGTTACGAATAGCAAGAATGAATTGTTTAACCCATTCTAGGTCGTCCATCGCTTGGCTATCAACATTAGCTTCATTGTATACAGGGAAACCTTGAACCATGATGCTAGTGCCCGCAGTTTCGATACCTGCAAGTGGCGCAACACGTTGCCAAATCGTTTCTGTGATGTATGGCATTAACGGGTGCATTAAGCGAAGTAGGCTTTCTAATACCGTGATTAAGGTGTGACGAGTACCACGTTGCTGTGCTTCGTTACCTTTAAACAATACTGGTTTAGTCAGTTCTAGGTACCAGTCACAGAATTGGTTCCAAGTGAACTCATAAATGGTGTTTGCTGCTAGGTCAAAACGGTAGTTTTCTAGATGCTCAGTATAGGTTTTAACCGTTGCTTCAAATTGGCCTAAAATCCAACGATCAGCGAGTGAGTACTGTTTTTCAGCATCTGTAGCAAAGCCACAATCTTGCTCTTCTGTGTTCATTAATACGTAACGGCTTGCGTTCCATAGTTTGTTACAGAAGTTACGGTAGCCTTCAAGGCGGTTCATATCCCAGTTGATATCACGACCCGTAGAAGCCATTGCTGCAAGGGTGAAACGCAGTGCGTCTGTACCGTGTGCTTCAATCCCGTTTTCGAATGTTTTACGGGTGTTCTTCTCAATCTTCTTCGCTAGTTGTGGCTGCATCATGTTACCAGTGCGCTTTTCAACTAGGCTTTCAAGGTCGATACCGTCAATCATGTCGATAGGATCAAGTACGTTACCTTTCGATTTAGACATCTTATCGCCGTTTTCATCACGGATAAGGCCAGTGACATAAACGGTTTTAAATGGTACTTGTGGCTTGCCGTCTTCATCTTTGATGAAGTGCATGGTCATCATGATCATACGAGCAACCCAGAAGAAGATGATGTCGAAACCTGTTACCAATACGTCAGACGGGTGGAAGGTTTTTAAATCGTCTGTGTTTGCAGGCCAGCCTTGCGTTGAGAAAGTCCAAAGCGCAGATGAGAACCACGTATCTAAAACGTCTTCGTCTTGCTTAAGTGCAACATCATCAGCAAGGTTGTTATCGCGGCGTACTTCAGCTTCGTCACGACCAACGTATACGTTACCTTCGTTGTCGTACCAAGCAGGGATGCGGTGACCCCACCAAAGTTGACGTGAAATACACCAGTCTTGTACGTCGTTCATCCACGAGAAGTACATGTTCTCGTATTGTTGAGGTACGAACTTAATGTCGCCATTCTTAACTGCTTCTTTTGCAGGCTCTGCAAGCGGTGCTACGCGAACGTACCACTGATCAGTAAGAAGAGGCTCAATCACTACGCCAGAACGGTCACCGTAAGGGACTGTTAAGCTGTGATCTTCAATTTTTTCTAATAGGCCAAGTTCTTCAAATTCGCTCACAATCGCTTTACGTGCATCAAAGCGGTCAAGGCCGTGTAGGCGCTCAGGGATTGGCGCATCTAATTCAAGCTCTTTACCGTCGAATGTGTAGCTTTCGCCTTCGCTTAATACCGCAGCATCTTTGTTGAAGATGTTGATCATAGGAAGCTGGTGACGTTTACCTACTTCGTTATCGTTAAAGTCGTGGGCAGGCGTGATTTTCACACAACCTGTGCCTTTTTCCATGTCTGCATGCTCGTCGGCAACAATTGGAATACGACGGTTTACGATAGGCAGTAAAATGTCTTTACCGATCAGGTCTTGGTAACGCTCATCATCAGGGTTAACCGCAACACCTGTATCACCTAGCATTGTTTCAGGACGTGTTGTGGCAACAACGATATAGTCTTTGCCGTCTTGTGTTTTTACGCCATCAGCAAGTGGGTAACGCAAGTTCCACATGTGACCTTGTTTGTCTTTGTTTTCAACTTCAAGATCAGAAATAGCCGTGTGAAGTTTAGGGTCCCAGTTAACTAGACGCTTACCACGGTAAATTAAATCTTCTTTGTGAAGACGTACGAATACTTCTTTAACCGCTTCAGAAAGACCTTCGTCCATAGTGAAACGCTCACGGTCCCAATCCACAGAAGCACCTAAACGACGTAATTGTTTAGTGATCGTGCCGCCAGAGTGGTTTTTCCACTCCCAGATTTTTTCGATAAATGCTTCACGGCCAAGGTCGTGACGTGTTTTACCTTCTTCAGCAGCAAGCTTACGCTCAACAAGCATTTGTGTTGCGATACCCGCGTGGTCAGTACCTACTTGCCATAATGTGTTGTTGCCTTGCATACGCTTTAAACGCGTTAGCGTATCCATAATGGTATCTTGGAACGCGTGGCCCATGTGTAAGCTACCCGTGACGTTTGGTGGCGGGATCATAATTGAGTATGCGTCACCTTGACCAGACGGTTTAAAGTAGCCATTTTCTTCCCAGCCTTGGTATAAAGACTGTTCAATATCTTGCGGATTATAGGTTTTATCCATTACACAGAACCTTAAATAAATGCTTAAATGTCAATTTCTTGCGTTGCAATATGGGCGCCCAGTTGGCGAAGCTTTTTAAACCGCTCACGGGCGGCTTGCTTAGCATTTGGCTCAACGGGTACGAAATCATAAACCTGCTGAAAACGGCGGATAAAATCCGGAAGTTGTTCAGCTAAGTTGATTAATATTTTTCTGTTGCCGACAGGCGGAGTCATACCAATTTCAACCGGTGCGCCACCTTTAGGGCCTTCACCTTGTAAGTTGTGAGGTACAAAACTATCTGGTTCAAATGACCAAATGATGTCGTCGATTGTGTGGGCCGTGTCGGTGTTATCGGCGTAAATAAATACGCGATGACCTAGACGATACTGATCCGCAGCAATTTTAGCTGCCAGATCGAAAACTGCTCCAGCCGATTGGTGGGCATTATCATCTTGTTTTAGAACGTAAAATTGTGCGTTCATGCTCATTGTGACAAACGTCCCCACAGATACACAGATCAAAGCAGGGATTTTGACATAGAACGAGACTTGCTTCAATTAATAAGGCGCCATTTGGCGCCTTATTTAGGGTTAGTTTTAAGCTTGCAATAAGGCTTAATCGTGACTTGCTTCGCTTACACCCGCGCGGTTCAGTAAATACTGAGTCAACATAGGGACCGGACGACCCGTTGCACCTTTGTTTTTACCGCCGCTGCGCCATGCTGTACCTGCGATATCTAAATGCGCCCAGTTATATTTTTTGGTGAATTTAGATAAGAAGCATGCCGCTGTAATCGTACCTGCAGCACGGCCACCTAAGTTGGTGAAATCTGCGAATGGGCTTTCAAGTTGCTCTTGATAGTCATCCCACAGTGGTAGTTGCCAAGCACGGTCGCCACTTTGCTCAGACGCTTTTAGTAGGTCATGGGCAAGCGGGTTGTGGTTTGAAAGTAAACCAGTGGCATGTGAACCCAGCGCGATAATACATGCGCCAGTCAGTGTTGCTACGTCGACAACAGTATCTGGTTCAAAGCGCTCAACATAAGTGAGTGCGTCACACAGTACTAAACGGCCTTCAGCATCGGTATTTAACACTTCAACTGTTTGACCCGACATAGTGGTTAAAATATCACCAGGGCGATAAGCGTTTGAGCCAGGCATGTTCTCACAACCCGCTAAAACACCGACAACGTTAATCGGTAATTGCATTTGCACTAAAGCGCGCATCGTACCAATAACACCCGCTGCACCAC
This sequence comes from Pseudoalteromonas sp. S4492, assembly GCF_005886115.1. Classification (NCBI taxonomy): domain Bacteria; kingdom Pseudomonadati; phylum Pseudomonadota; class Gammaproteobacteria; order Alteromonadales; family Pseudoalteromonadaceae; genus Pseudoalteromonas; species Pseudoalteromonas sp. S4492. The sequence continues at coordinate 6,226 of NZ_PNCP01000065.1, read as the reverse complement.
CCATGTCGTATTTCATTTCATCCATGGCTTCGCCAGGCTTAATTGAAATACCACCTGAGTCAAAGGTTAAGCCTTTACCCACTAACACGATTGGCGCTTGGTCTTTGTCGCCACCTTGATAGTTGATCACCGACATAACCGATTCATTCGCGCTGCCACGACCAACTGCTAGGTATGAATTCATGCCCAGCTCAGCCATTTTTTCTTCGCCAATAATCTCAACGCTAACGTTCTCAAAATTTTCAGCAAGCTCTTGTGCTTGTTCACCTAAATATGCCGGGTTACAGATATTTGGCGGCATGTTGGCAACGTCTTTACATAATTTGCTACCCGCAGCGATTGCTAAGCCATGCTCAATTGCGCTTTCGCCAATGGTTAACTCGCGGCGCGTTGGTACGTTGAAAACAATTTTACGTAGTGGACGGCGAGGGTCGCTCTTTTTGCTTTTCAGTTGGTTGAAGGTGTACAAGCAATCTTGTGTTGTTTCAACTGCTTGACGCACTTTCCAATAGGTGTCGCGGCTTTTAACGTGCTGCTCAGTTAAAAAGCATACCGCTTCCATCGAACCGGTTTCGTTTAGCGTGTTAATCGTTTTTGAGATGATTTGTTTATATTGTTTGTCATCAAGCTCACGCTCTTTACCACAACCTACTAGTAGTACACGCTCGCTCAGCACATTAGGCACATGATGCAATAGCAATACTTGGCCTGGTTTACCTTCAAGGTCACCGCGGCGTAGCAAGTTAGAAATATAACCGTCACTGATCTTATCTAATTGTTCACCAATGGGGGATAAACGACGTGGCTCATAAACGCCTACTACAATACATGCGCTACGTTGCTTTTCTGGACTACCACTTTTTACGCTAAATTCCATTGTTACTCCTGATATTGAGTCATATAACCTTAGTTAATAAGGGTAAGAAATTCTTTTACGAGTCCTTTCTTACATTTTTTAGTTTAATAGCACTAATCTTAGTACATAAACTATGACTCTATTTATGTGTTTTTGAACTTTATCTTAATGTGACTATCAATATCACATAATAGACGCCATCTGCACCATTTATGCAAGATTATATGTTCTTGCTAGGTATGATATTTAACTGTGATGGCATATAATAAAGTGAGTAAAATAACTAGTTTACTCAAAATTCCTTACTATTCCAGTGAAACTCGATGTTTAACAGGGGCGAGCATTGCTAATTTTTCGTTATTTGACCACTGAAGTTCTCAAGTCGCAGGTCGCCGTATTTTTAACTTTGATGACTATTTTTGTGTCTCAAAAGTTTGTTGTTATTTTAGGAGACGCCTCTGAAGGGGGTCTTCCTGCTAAACTTGTGCTCTCGATGATTGCACTAAAACTTCCTCAGCTGGCTTCCCTTATCTTACCTTTGAGTATCTTCTTAGGGATTATTCTGGCGTACAGTCGCATTTATGCCGACAGCGAAATGACCGTATTCAGAGCTTGCGGTGTCAGTGAATGGTATGTGGTTCGGGTAACCCTTATCTCAAGCACTGCGATGGCTGTTTTAGCTGGGACGCTGACACTTTACATCGCGCCATGGGCCAGTGAACAAGAATATCAATTAAAAGAGCAAGCCAAAGCTGATGCTGGCTTATCGGCATTACGTGCCGGGCGTTTCCAACAAACCGGTAACGAAAAAGCTGTGGTCTTTATTCACAATATTGAAAATGGCGGCAAAGAGTTACACAAGGTATTTGTTGCTCAGCTACCCGATCGTGAAAAAGGTGACTTAGCACGTTTGGTGTATGCAGAACGTGGTGTGGTGATTGAGCAAGAAAGCGGTGAACAGCAACTTGTTCTTAACGATGGTAAGCGCTACGAAACAGATGGCGAGTCTGCTGCGTTAAACTTAACAGAATTCGATGGTTACAGTGTGCAAATTCAAGATCAAGAAATTGAACACCAGCGCCGTAAGTTAGAAGCCATTCCAACGCTTGATTTATTCAAAATGAAAACCTCTGAAGCCATTGCACAGTGGCAATGGCGTCTTGCTATTCCGCTGTCAATTCCATTGTTAACTTTACTAGCAGTACCTTTGAGTGTGGTGAATCCACGCCAAGGTAAATTTGCTAAATTAGTGCCTGCAATCAGCTTGTATTTAGGGTATTTCATATTACTCAATGCCGCTAAATTTGCAGTTGAAGATGGCAAAATACCTCCTTCAATTGGTTTATGGTGGATCCATTTGTCAGCTTTATTTATTGGTGGATTCTTGATTATTAAAGGTCGTCCGCTCGGCGCATGGTTAAAAGCAGTTGTGACTAAGCGGGAGTTAAACGCATGATGAAAACACTCGACTGGTATTTAGGTCGCAGCATAATTCAAACCACCGGTTTTGCTTTAATGGTACTGGTAGGTATTAGTACCCTAATTAAGTTTATTGAGCAGTTAAAATCGGTTGGCCGTGGTAGTTATGATATTGCTACTGCGCTTATTTACACTCTATATAGCATGCCGGGTGATTTAGTTATCTTCTTCCCAATGGCAGCCTTGATTGGTGGCTTAACAGGCTTAGGTGCATTGGCATCAAACAGTGAGCTGGTAGTCATGCAAGCGGCGGGTATGTCACGTTTACAAATTATTGCATCAGTAATGAAAACCGCGATGTTTATGGCGATTTGTATGATGGCGCTTGGTGAATGGGGCGCCCCAGAAGCACAGCTCAAGGCAAAAGAGATCCGTAACCAAGCAATTAATGGTGGGGATATTTTTAATGCCAAGCGCGGTGTGTGGGCTAAAGATGGCAGTAATTTCATTAATATTGAAGATGTCGACCAGCAGGGCACTTTACGCGGTGTTCACATGTATCACTTTGATAAATCGTTGCAACTTACTCAAATTACGAAAGCAAAAGAAGCCGTAAACCGTAAAGATGGTTGGTTGTTGCGTGATGTAAACAAAGTAATGATCACGCCAGAGCAAATTAGTACAGAGCAGCAAAAAGAAGAGTTTTACGACTCGCAACTGACCGCCGAGAAACTCGGGGTGGTGTCGGTTAAGCCGGAAGCACTGTCGTTTACTGGGCTTTGGTCATATTTAAGTTACTTAAAACAGAATGAGCAAGATACTAGCACCTATGAATTAGCGCTTTGGCGCAAAATAATGCAACCGGTGTCTGTGGCTGTGATGTTGCTTGTTGCTTTATCGTTTATATTCGGCCCGCTTCGCACCGTGACGATGGGGGCACGTATTATAATGGGTGTAATAACCGGTATTACTTTCCACTTAACCAATGAGATTTTCGGTCCTGTGGTGATGGTTTATCAAATTCCAGCAGTGGTTGGTGCCGTGTTACCAAGCCTGTTGTTTATTGGTTTTGCAACTTATCTCTTAAATAAACGAGTGTAGTACTTGTGTAAAATGCACAAAAAAAGCGTGGTTTGTAGCCACGCTTTTTTTGTGCCTGATGTGTTGCTTAATCACTTAATCAAGTGAGCGATAAATACGTTTATTTTCTTCTTTGGTGAGGGTGATCACTTCAGTTTTTGCGATGTAATCTTGCAATGCGCGCTTATTTTTAAAATCGACCAACACCACTAAATTACCTAAACCTAATAGCGCAGTAATGGCTCTAAGTGCACCTTGTTGCCAGCTAATTAATTGACCATCGAGGGTTTGCACCTTTAAACGCCATGCCCGCATACCAATTGTTTGGCCGCTCTTAGCCCAAAAATAGCTAAAGAAACTAATACTCACTATCACCAATAGCGCACTACGGATGCCATACAATAATGGTGAATTTTGAATGAAAGCAGATACATCTTCAGCGTCACCAATGCTTAGTAACTCTAAAGAAATTAGCCCTTGAACAGCTAATAAATAGAGTACGGTTGTCAGCATCGCAAAAGCAATGATAACCAAGGTATCGTAAATTAAAGAGGCAAAGCGGCGCCAAAAACCGGCACGTGGAAACTCAGCTGACATAAACAATCTCATCCAATTAAATTGCGCAGTAGTTTAGCAAAGTCCTGAGCAAACAAGAAATAGTTAGCGGTTGTTTAGTAAGTCGACAAACAGGTCTGACCTGCTATAGTTGAGAAAATAATAAAAATGAGCACACAGTTATGGCCGTTTCTCAAAGCGAAACTCATCAGGTATTTAATCAACCCAAACCACTTGAAAACTACAATGCCTATGAGACCGACACGGTACTTCAATATTGGCAAAATCGTTTTGCTGGGCAATGGGGAACTGCGCATTTAACGGCGTTTGGGGAGCAAGTGGGAGGTGTATTACTGCAAGCTGGGTTCTTAGCAAACAAACACTTACCCGAATTAACCACTCACAGCCGATTTGGCGAACGCATAGACCAAGTTGATTATCACCCAAGTTACCATCAGCTAATGCAGCATGCGATAGAGCAAGGGCACTGCGCATTGCCTTGGCAGCAACAAAAAGCCGGTAGCCATGTTGTAAGAGCGGTAATGGCGGTGCTGCACAATCATGCTGATCCGGGCTCCGGCTGCCCATTAACCATGACCTTTGCCAGTGTGCCTGCCATTGCGAGTCAAGAAAATGTAGCGGCTATGTGGCTACCTAAAATACTGGCAAATCATTACGATTCAGATAATAAGCCTTGGACCGAGAAAAAAGGTGTCACCATAGGTATGGCGATGACCGAAAAACAAGGCGGCTCCGATGTTCGTGCTAATACCACCAAAGCCGATGCCGTCAATGAGAGGGGGGCAGGGCAATTATATGCTTTAACTGGGCATAAATGGTTTTGCTCAGCACCTATGAGCGACGCATTTTTAGTCCTCGCTAATACCGATGAAAAGCAATTATCTTGCTTTTTAGTGCCGCGCTGGCTCGAAACTGGCGAGAAAAATGCCATGTATATTCAGCGCTTAAAAAGTAAATTAGGTAATCAATCAAATGCGAGTTCTGAAATTGAATTTAGAGGCGCGCATGGCTGGTTACTCGGCGAGCCGGGGCGAGGCATTGCCACTATTATTCAAATGGTTGCTCTAACTCGTTATGACTGCATGTTGGGTTCAAGCTCGCTGATGTTACAAGCAGTAAAAGAGGCAATTTGGCATACCGCTGGGCGTAGTGTGTTTGGTAAAAACTTACATCAACAGCCACTCATGCTCAATGTATTGGCAGATTTAGCTATCGAAGCAGAGGCTGCACTAGCCATTTCAATGCGTATTGCCAACGCCCTTGATAACCAAGATGATAGCAATGAAGTGGCATTAATACGTAGCGCCACAGCAATCGGTAAATATTGGATCTGTAAGCGTGCAGTGCAGCATACTTATGAGGCTATGGAATGTATTGGTGGTGTGGGTTATGTACAAGACAACATTACCAGCCGACTGTATAAAGAAGCGCCGGTAAACTCTATTTGGGAAGGCTCTGGTAATGTGCAATGCCTCGACCTTCTACGCGTGTTTAGCCGTGAACCTGAATCACTTGAGGTGCTTATCAATGAACTTGAAAAAGCGCGCAGTTTGCATCCTGATTTTGCGATAAAACTCGATGAACTAAAAGAGATGCTCACAGATACTGCAAACCTTGAAATGCATGCTCGGCGCATAATTGAAAGGCTGGCACAGCTTTGGCAAGCAGCAACACTATTACAATTTGGCGAGCCACTTATTGCCGATGCGTTTGTAAAAAGTCGTTTAAGTGGTGCAGGGTTTAGTCAGTACGGCTGCCTGAGTCATGATATCGATTGTCAGGCGATTGTTTCGCGAATGATGCCAAAACTCTAAAGTTAACAACTTGTTTAATTATTGTGCGGTTGAGCAGTGGCGCCGCACAAAACGCTTGCCGCCTTACCCATTCTTTGTATAATGCTTGGCATAGAGACAAAAGCAGTTAAAAAAGCTTCTTGCTCTAAAGTGGTTTTTCTTTATCTTCTCGTGTTTAGAAGGTTAAAGAAAAATGAAGCCAGTATGATGGAATTGGTAGACATGACGGATTCAAAATCCGTTGCCTTCGGGCGTGGCGGTTCAAGTCCGCCTACTGGTACCACTTTTGAACCCTAGCCAATTGGTTAGGGTTTTTTTATGCCTGAAAAAGTTGTTTGCGGACTTGAGCGCCACGCGAGGCGTGGCACTGAAGCAAGTAAAAGTCCGCCTACTGGTACCACTTTTGAACCCTAGCCAATTGGTTAGGGTTTTTTTTATGCCTGAAAAAGCTATCAGCCATCAGCTATCAGTTTTTAGCCGATTGATCTGACCCCGATAAAGT
>NZ_PNCP01000064.1:0-88859 GCF_005886115.1 Pseudoalteromonas sp. S4492 | reverse complement strand
AAATTTATCAGTTTATGAATTAGACGCTTTTATTAACGAGGATTCATACTACTGCTAGCACCTAGCACCTAGCACCTAGCACCTAGCACCTAGCACCTAGCACCTAGCACCTAGCACCTTCTTTTTCCTTTCCCCTTACAACTTTCCTCTTTCCCTGGGTGTGCATATACGCACAGAAGCTGTTCGTTTTACGCTATTTTAATTATATAAGCCGTCATTTAAGATGTATCTAGTTTCACGATTCTCATGGGAAATGAGTATGTTAAAGAATTCAAAGTCAAGTTATGGCTGGGTGGCCATCTTAGTGCACTGGTTAATGGCACTTGGGGTGTTTGGTTTGTTTGGCTTAGGCGTTTATATGGTTGAGCTAACTTATTACGACGCTTGGTACAAAGGCTCTTTGGACTTGCATAAAAGCGTGGGTATTACCTTAGCGGCATTGTTGTTGTTTCGATTTGGTTGGCGCTTATTAGGTACTCAACCTGAGCCTGTTGCAGGTAGCTCAAAAGCAATGAATCATGTTGCTCACTCAGTCCATAAACTAATTTATTTAGCTTTAATCGTCATTGTGACATCTGGCTATTTAATCTCTACGGCTGATGGCCGTGCAATTGAAGTATTTAATTTATTTGCTGTGCCGGCATTACCAGAGTCGGTGGCGAACCAAGAAGATATTGCAGGTAAAATTCACTTTTATGCCGCGTATGGGCTAATAGCTGTGGTTGTTTTACATGCTTTAGGGGCACTAAAACATCATTTTATCGATAAAGATAAAACCTTAATTAGAATGATCAAACCATTGAAGGATGATTAACATGAAAAAATTACTATTAGGCACAGCACTAAGTGCTGCACTTTTCTCAACAGCAAACGCAAATGCAGCTGACTACGTTATTGATACAGACGGTGCCCACGCATTTGTTACATTTAAAATTAAGCACTTAGGTTACAGCTGGTTACATGGTCGTTTTAATACTTTCTCAGGTGATTTTAGCTATGACGATAAAGCGCCAAATGCGTCTAAAATTAATGTAACGATTGAAACTAAAAGCATCGACTCAAACCATGCTGAGCGTGACAAGCACTTACGCAGCAAAGATTTCTTAAATGTTGATAAATACCCAACTGCAACATTTAAAAGTACCTCAATCAAATTTGATGAAGAGGGTGATGAAGCAGATGTAACAGGTGAATTTACCTTAAATGGTGTGACTAAAACCATTACTTTTGAAATTGATAAAATTGGTGAAGGTAAAGATCCATGGGGTGGTTACCGTGTTGGTTTTGAAGGTGAAACAAGCCTAAAACTAGCTGACTTTGGTATCGACTACAATCTTGGCCCTGCTTCTACGCATGTTGATATTGGTTTATTTATTGAAGGTGTGCGTAAGTAAGCACCATTCATACGACCACCAATTCGCTTTACTCTCGGATTGGTCAATATAAAAGTGCCGCTCAATGAGCGGCACTTTCGTTTCTATCTTTTAACCTCTTTTCTAAAATTGGTTGCAAATTATCGGGTAGCCAGCGTACTAAAACGTCATGAAAAGCATCTGTATGCGCTATTTTTTCAAGGGTTTCATCTAATAATTTTGCTGTTTCTTTACCTTGTTCGTTGTTTGTACAACCTATGTAACCAACACTTAATGCAGGTGCTTCAGTGAGTGACAGTTGGGTCAATTCATCTTCAAAGCCCATAGAATGCGCCAAATAGTAATGCTCGCTTGGGTAGCCAAGTAATATATCAATACGCTTTTTTTGTAGCATATAAGTCAAGCTTGCGAGGGTGTCTCTACCAGGGCGTGAGATGATATTTGAATCATGGCTTTCGTTAATCACGCTATCAATATGGGCGCCAAAAGAGCGGCTCATTGATACCCCTAATGCCAAGTGTTTATCGTCTAATAACGATTTTAAGGACACTGGTTTTGTGACGTCTAACTCAAGTTTTGCGGCTAACTCTTTACGTATGGCAATAGAGGGTGATAAACCCACTGTTGATGAGTGTTTCGTAAACTGAATATGCTGCTTACGGTGTTCGTTTTGATACAACGACAGCATACAGTAATTGTTGTGCGGGTTTGATAGTTCATGCACGGCACGACTAGCCGGCAATAAAGTGCGTTTAAATGACACTTCAGGGAGTGCTTTTTCTAGTAATTTGATCACACTTTCATCACGACCTGTGCCTTCGTACTTATCATTCATGATGTAGTAGGGGGCAAAATCGACCATGATCCACTCAATGGTCTTCGGTTGCTTGGTTGCAGCAACGGGCAGGCAAAAAAGTAATAGTAAAATAGACCACACACAACGCATTTTTACTACCTATTTATGGGCTAAAAATATAAGTGTAGCAGGAATTTAGCTATATGCAGGCTGGTGGTGAAAACTAAAACGCCAGCTTGTTGGCTGGCGTTTATCGGTAGGGTTTAGTTGGCTTTTAACCACTTCACAAATTGGCGTGCATCACTGGCCTTTTGGAAGATGGCATTTTTTAAGCCCTGCGTGTCACTAAAAATTACACGCTGTTTATTTACCGAGATTGATTGCACTGGATGTGCGATCTGGATCAAAGATCCGTTGTATTTATATGACATAATAAAACTCACTCTTTCTTTTGTCAGTGTCTGTAGAGCTTTAAAAGGCATTTAAAAATACAGACCGACATTTGTTGTCTTGCTAACAGTGTTGACTAAGTTTGTGACAGTTTGGTGATGATTTGAAAATTCATCGAAATGTCATTCAGCAAACAAGCTGCAAGTATTTATACGAATATGCGGGAATTACTGGATCAAGGTAAGGGGTTAACCGCGTGGTTTCTAAGAACCAGACAAGTAGATTACTGTAAGAATTAACTAAGCGCAAGGTTTATTTTTTAAACATCAAAAATAATTTCTGGATGTTTAACAGAAACAGGCGTATTGTGATTAGGCACAAAATAACAATAAGAAGTATGCTTATGAATTACCTTTTGGTGTCAGATATATTTGGTAAAACAGCGCATTTATCGCTGCTTGCTCAGCAGCTTCGCGGTAAAGTGAGTCTTTGCGATCCCTATTTAGGAGAAATTCAGCTCCCTATAAACGAGCAGTTTCAATATCAGCATTTTATTACTCATTGCGGTCATGATAGTTATTTTGAACGGGTGCATGTCAAAATGGCCGCTATTCGTCAGCCAACCACCATTATTGCATTTAGTGCAGGCGCAGCGGCTGTTTGGCGAGCTCAAGCAGAGTTAAAAAATTCATTCATTAAAAAAATTATTGCCTTTTATCCATCCCAAGTCAGGCATCATCTTGAGCTTGAAGCCAAAGTCCCTTGCCGATTTATTTTTCCTCACAGTGAAGAACATTTTGATATAAAGCCTGTGATTGCAACATTAAAAAGTAAAGCGAAGGTGAGCTGTGAAATAGCCGACTTTGGACATGGTTTTATGAATCCATTATCTGAAAATTTTAATCAGCTTGGCTATCAGCAATTTACAGAACAACTGTTAAAAGAAAGTTGTCATCTAGAAGTTGCCACCAACCATTAAAAACTAGTCTATAGTCATTACTAAACAATAATATAAGTAATGACTATGACGGACCAATCAAATTACAGCCACTTCTTATCTAACCCGGTTGCTAAACCACCTTGTCGAATGATCAATGCGCAAATGTACGGATTTTTTGTTGCTGGGTGTGAGCAAAAAATGCAGCAGTATGTTGATGCAACTTTAAATTTATTAGCAACCGAATCAACCTCGTTTAATGTGTTAGGGAGCACGTGTTTACTTACCTTCACTGATATCGAAAACATTTCTTCGTTAACGCCACCGTTTTCAGAGCATGGCTGGATGCAAGAAACTGATATTATTATTTGGCTCCCAGTAGCAAAAATGCAAGGTGGAGATATTAGTCATTTATATTGGTATCCGGCATTTATTAGCGTCAATAACATTTATGCTTTGATTAATGGCCGAGAAGCCTGGGGCTACAATAAATACCTGTGTGAATATCAAATGCCTGCGACTGTGAGTGATGCGGGCGCCTTTAGTATTTCTTTAGAATGTTTTGATGTGTTTAACCCAGACTCTAAATTAGCAATGCATGAGCTATTAACCATTGAGCAAACACAGGCAAGTACCAAGGAAAACCTACTCGATAACTTATCGCATTTTTCTAAACACGTTACCGATTTGTTTGATGCGCAAATTAAAGGCATTGATTTATCGCTTCTTAAACAATTGTTAGACGGGTTTATTCATCCGCAGATGGATCAGATTTTGTTTAAACAATTTCCCGATGGCCAAGGAGATAAAGCCGTTTATCAAAGCGTGGTTCACTCACCATCGTTAATCAAAAAAATTCACCAATTAAAACTTTTACACAATGATTTTAGTTTGGATGTAAAAGCTCTTGCGAGCTTTCCTCTGAATGACATGTTTGGCATTGCACTTGGCAAACAAGCGGTTCATTTACCTTTTTACGTCAATATGGACTTTGATCAGCTTGGCGCAACACAACTGTTACCAGTACAGGGGTAACCATGGAAAAAGAAAAAATCACCATTGTAGGTGGCGGTGTTGCAGCGATGACTGCGGCAGTGTACCTAACCGAGCAAGCTAATTGGCAAAGCCAGCGCGAGATTACCGTTTATCAACAGGGTTGGCGCCTTGGCGGTAAAGGGGCGAGTGGCCGAAACGCCCATTTTGGACAGCGAATCGAAGAGCATGGTTTGCATGTTTGGTTTGGCGCCTACGTGAATAGCTTTCGCACCTTAGAAGGGGTGTATAACTCACTCAATCGACCTGCTAGTTGTTCATTGGCTACTTGGCAGCAGGCATTTAAACCACACAGTTTTATTGCCTTACAAGAGTTTATTGATAACGAATGGCAAACTTGGCCGATAGATTTTCCTACCGTTGAAGGGAACCCCGCTGATGGCAGTCTAGATATAACAGTGTGGGACTTTGTCACCATGACATTAGCATGGCTAAAAAAATGGACCGAAGGCATTGAGCATGTTTGTCAGCAGCAAGATGCTAAAACCATTTTAGTGACTAAAAAATCACGGGATCAATCGTTACTCAAACACATGTATCAAGAGATCAAAGCAGACATTGATACCCATTTAAATGGCGCAAAGCAGTTTATTGATGATATTGAAGCAGGTGCGGCAGAAATTGCCTCGAACCCACGAACACTGATAACTCATTTGCTGCAGTTCACCGAAAAGCAGGCCACCCATACAGATAAACAGGCCGATCGGCTGGTGATCTGGTATATCGTCAGAAAGTTAAAACGTTGGTTTAAAGACCAAGTTATTGATTTACTCGATGACAACCCGGAGCTGCGCAGACTTTATATTTGTGCTGATCTTGCGATTGCAATGCTCACCGGACTGATTAAAGACAAAGTATATCGCGACGGTTTTGGTGTCATTAATTGCTACGATTTTCGTCAGTGGCTCGAAAAAAATGGTGCGAATAAAACTTACAGTGTCGATTCAGCGCCAGTGCGCGGCTTTTATGATTTGGTGTTCGCTTATCCTAAAGGTGACTTTAGTAAACCCAATGTTGAAGCCGGCGTTGCCGCCCTTGCTATGTTACGTATAGGTCTTTGCTATAAAGGCGGCGTAATGTGGAAAATGCAAGCAGGCATGGGCGATGTTATTTTCGCACCAATTTATGAACTTTTAAAGCAGCGCGGTGTTAAGTTTAAGTTTTTCCATCAGTTAACTAACTTATCTGCTGGGCAAACTGCCCAAGGTGAGCCGCTGGTGAGTGAAATTGAGCTTTGCCAACAGGTGAGTTTAGTTGGCCAAGATTATCAACCGCTCATTGATGTAAAACAGCTGCCATGCTGGCCAAGTGAGCCACTGTATGAGCAAATCAGCCCTGAACAAGCGCACTTATTGCAAGAATATCAAATTAATTTAGAGTCATTTTGGAGTAATTGGCCAGAGGTGTATCAAGAACACTTTAGTACCCCATTGCCAACAGTGACGCTTCGCTATGGTATTGATTTTGATACACTGATTTTAGGTGTGTCGGTTGCCTCTCTTGAACACGTTGCCTCTGAACTTTTAGCTGTAGATTACGCGCTTTCTCAACAAGCAACAAAAGTGCAAAGTGTGGCGACTCAGGCTTGCCAAGTATGGTTGAATAAAACCGACGCACAACTTGGCTTTACACAAACTAATGCTGCTCATGAAGGGCCTATTTTAAGTGGCTTTGTAGAGCCGTTTGATACTTGGGCTGCAATGGGCAACTTGCTCGATAAAGAAGATTGGCCAAGTGACAACTCACCAGTTAATGTTGCCTATTTTTGCAGTGCGTTTAGCTGCGAAAACTACCCACCTGCCAGTGCACATCAATTCCCAGAGCAAATGAAAGCCGAAGTAAAATTGAATATGCATAATTTGTTTAGCTCAGATATGCGGCCACTTTGGCCTGAAGCCTATACTGATAACAAGTTTGATTGGCAGGTTTTTTACAGTGATCCGCATAGCATTTTACCTGTACTAGAGCAGCAATATTGGCGCGTAAATGTCGATCCCAGTGAGCGCTATGTCCTATCTGTGGTTGATTCGAGTAAATACCGCCTTGCTACAGATGGCAGTCAGTTTGTCAATTTGCGCATCACTGGCGACTGGATAAAAACAGGGGTTAATGCGGGCTGCGTTGAGGCTGCTGTGATGGCCGGTATGCAAACAGCCCGGGCACTATGTGGTTGGCCAAACGAAATCAGCGGAGAGCATGCATTCGAAAAAGGATAGTGTGAGCAAAGTTGTAAATAAGTATGCGTATAAGTCATGAATTTTCATGATTTATATGCGACTTTAATCTATTGTTTGGTCTATACTTACCACTAAATTACAACAATTTAACAAGTTTCCCTCTTTTAAGGTCTAAAAGCCAATGAAGCGTCCTTTTCTTAAAGATCCAAAGTTTATGATGTTGTCGAGCTCAAGCTTGGCGGCATGTGTAATGGCAAGCGCTGTTGCACAAGGAGCTGAGACTGAAAAAGACATGGAAGTTATTAGCGTTTATGCACAAAAGCGTCCGCAAGCAATTGAAGACGTGAGTGTGGCGGTAAGCCAAGTGAATGGCGAAATTTTAAAAGCTCAGCATTTTAAAGATTCAACTGAAATTGGTTTGTTTGCGCCAAACGTTAAAATCACCCAAAACGCCGCAGAAGGGACGCCTCCCGCTGTGAGTATCCGTGGGGTGGGGTTACTTGATTATAATACGGCGAATACCTCACCTGTTGCCATGTATATTGATGGTGTTGCGGTGGGGTCTGCCAATAATCAAATTGTTAACTTGTACGATATTGAACAACTCGATATTTTACGCGGCCCGCAGGGTACCTTGTTTGGTCGTAATTCTACCGGTGGTGCAATACTAATACGCTCAAATCGCCCTGAGTTTGATAGCTATGGCTCGCTAACATTAGGTGCTGCCAATAACAACGCCACCAGCATCGATGGTGTGTGGAACCAGCAACTCTCAGACTCCAGCGCAATGCGTATTGCGGTTAACTATCAAGACTATGAATATTCAACAAAAAATACTTATGCAGACTCACCAACAGCAGGCATGGAGCAAAAAAATGCCCGTGTGTCTTTTTTGTCCGAGTGGGATGATGTTGATCTTTACCTGCAAGCGCATATTGAAGATTGGGATGGTATTGCCCAGCCAGTTGGTAGTATTGGTATTGTCGCGAACCCTTTAACGGGTGAGCTGTGTTCACCAGCAGATGCGGGCTCAATACGCTGTTTTGATAACTTTGGTTTTAATGATGGCAGTGATGATTTTTTTGCTGTGAGTGTCAATAACGACTCACCTCATAAATCTGATGGCTACGGTTTTATCGCCGAAGTGAATTGGCATTTAAACGAGCGAAGTACATTTACCTCACTTTCGAGCTTTAACGATTTAGAAAGAAGCCACGCTTTTAACTGCGATGGCTCGCCAGCTCGTTTGTGCGAAGGAGTATTAGGGCTAGATACCCAACTATTCAGCCAAGAATTCAGGTTATTAAACGAACTTGCTGATTACACACTAACCAGTGGTGTTTATTTTGCCGATGAGACGATTGAGCAAGATAATTTAAATGATATTTTGCGTGATTTCCGGGGTATTTTACCGACAAACTTAACCGCGACCTTTATTTACGATAACGAAATCAAGATGCAAAATTTGGCTGTATTTAGCCAAATTGAAGTACCAGTCGCAGATAGATGGATGATCACAGCCGGTCTTAGATATGACTATGAGTCACTTGAGTATGACTCAATCGCCACGTTAAATGCGGTGGTTGATGTGAATGACTTAGACGGAGTGCTTGTACCATTTTATCGCGTTACCGATGAGCAATCAGACAATGGCTTTACTGGTCAATTTGCCGTTAATTATCGCTATTCAGATGCAAGCAATCTTTATTATCGTTTTGCTAATGGTAGTAAAAGTGGCGGTTATAACGGCGGCTTTTTGTCATCTGAAGAACAAGCAATCTTAGCAAACTACGGCAAAGAGCGCTTGAATGCCCATGAAGTCGGCTTAAAGTCGTTCTGGCCTGGGAAGCAACTTAGAATGAATTGGGCGGCGTTTTACTATGACTATAACGACCAACAAGTGTTTATGAATCAAGCCTCAGAAACACCGCAAATGCCCCCAGTGCAATTACTTGAAAATGTCGCTGATTCAACTATTTATGGCCTTGAAACTGAAATTAATTACCAAGCAACTAAGCAATTAGCCATGCTACTTTCAATAGGCTATATCCCCCATGCTGAATTTGAAGAATACGTTGACCCACTTGGCAACAGTATTACCGATAACCAACTGCCATTTACCTCTAAATGGAATGTATCAGCGGGATTAAAATACGATACCAGCTTGGCGTCGTATCCGTTATCGGCCAACATTATTTACGATTATCAGTCTGAGTTTTATTTTGACCAGAACATGAACCCATATGCCCGCCAAGACGGCTTTAGCATTGTTAATGCGCATCTAAAATATGATGTTGATAATTGGTCATTTATTTTATGGGGCAAAAATTTATTTGATACTGAATACAGTCAGTTAAAGTTCGATTTAAGCTCGTTCCTAGGCATGCTTGAAGACTTTAAAGGGGAAGGGCGTCGCTATGGCTTTGATGTTTCACTGCAATTCTAGTCGTTGTCATCTCCAAAATGGTACAGGGGTTTTGTGAATGCGGTTAAAGCTGTATTTAAGTACTCTGCTGTTTTTATTGCTATTGAGTGTTTCGGCTAATGCACAACAGACGTTTGTCTACACTGATGCTGTGGCTGATCAAAACCTTCATGATGTTGGTGAAGTGTTTACGGCAAACGATAATATGTTTCCGCAATCGGTGGCTGCGATTGATGCTTGGCGAGCAAGCAAAAAACCGCAATCTCGAATAAGCTCGGTTGGCGGTAGTTATTGGTTAATTGTTGAAATTGAAAATCTAAGTGATATCGAAGATTTAGTGCTTTATCCGTATAACACCTTGGTATCGAAAATAGAAAGCCGCATTTACGATATTACTGATCCAACTGCCCCGATACAGCACTTTGTAACCGGTGGGGTCGAGCCGAATCAATTTGCTTTTCACTATGGTAATCGTTTATCTCTTGAAAAAGGTAAGCACTATACGCTTATCACTTATTTTGAGAGTGACTACTTTTATACTCCCGCAAAGCTGGTATTAACACCTTATCAAGATTATTTTCAAAACATAACCATTGAAAATATGATCATGATGCTTTGCTTTGGGGTGGGTATTGCACTTGGTTTATATAACTTATTAATATACTTGGTTTCTCGTGATGTCACACACCTTTACTACGCGCTATTTACTGCATCCTGGGTGTTTGCTTGGAGCCATTTTTTCCATATTTCGGATCAGCTGTTTGGTTACTATAATCCTCATCTTCATTGGCTCGGCTTTGCCCTCACACCCTTAACCAATATTCTGTTTTACAACAACTTACTCAAACTTAAAGAGACATTTCCCAAACTGGCGCAATTATCCCTGACGGTGGGTGTAATCGCTACTCTGGGTATTCCGTTTTGTATTTTATGGCCAAGCTTTGGTTTTTATTGGTCAACGTTAGTCACCGGTGTCGCTTTATGTTTAGGCTTATACATAGGTATACGCTGTATGCTCATTGGCTTTAAGCCAGCACGCTATTTTGTGCTTGCTTACATTGCCATGATGCTACCGAATATGGTCGGAAATTTAACTAATTTAGGCTTGCTGCCTGCTACCTCCATTAATTTATATTTATTGGGTTTGATAGGCACAGCCATGGACGCCATGTTGCTGGCTTTTGCTGTTGCCGATAAGTTTAGGTTGCTTCACGATGACAACGTAGAGCTCAACAAAAACCTTGAAGAAAAAGTCCATTTAAGAACGTTGGAGCTTGAAGAACTCGCCTCAGAGCTTCGCGATGCGAATGAAGCTAAAAGTCGTTTTTTAGCGAATATCAGTCATGAAATTCGTACCCCAATGACATCAATCATTGGCTATGCAGATGGCATTATGCTCGGGGATATTAAGCCTCATGAGCGCAACCATGGGATTGGGGTTATTTTGCAAAATAGCCGTCATGTTCTTGGCTTAATAAACGATATACTTGATATGTCGAAAATTGAAGCCAATAAGCTAGAGATTGATTTAGTCGAAACAGACTTGTTTGCCACGATTGCCAATATTGAGTCACTTATTGGCAAGCAAATTCGCGATAAGGGCTTAAAGTTCAGTGTTGATTATCAGTTCCCTTTGCCAGACTACTTGATCACCGATCCGAGTCGTTTAAGGCAAATCTTATTAAACTTGACCACTAATGCCCTTAAGTTCACTCAAGTGGGGCGTATAACCTTAACGGTGAGCTGTCATAACGATAAGTTGTCGATAAGCGTAAAAGACACCGGTATTGGCATGACAGACAAAGAGCAACAAGCTTTGTTCAGTGCTTTTTATCAAGCGGATTCTAGTATTTCTCGCCAGTATGGCGGTACCGGGCTTGGCCTTAACATTTCAAAGAGCCTTGCGCAAAAATTGGATGGGGATATCAGCGTTAAAAGTAATGTCGGCTCTGGCAGTGAATTTATTTTCACCATGTCGGTGTACACCACAGATAATACACGTTGGCTCAATGACATGAGCGAAGTGAAGCTTATTGAAACCTCACCGTTTAGTAAGCTTGATGCACCACAAAATTTGAAGGGACGGGTATTACTTGCCGAAGACCATCCAGACAACCGACGTTTAATTGCGCGAATATTAGAGCGGATGGGACTGACAGTGACCACTGTTGAAAATGGTAAAGACGCAGTGCAAGCAACCCTCGAAGACAGCTTTGACCTTATTTTGCTCGATATTCAAATGCCGATTATGGACGGTCAAGAGGCATTAAAAATGATGCAAGCAACCGGGGTTAGCGCGCCAATTATTGCATTGACAGCGAATACCATGAAGCATGAAATTGCCCGTTATATGAAGCAAGGCTTTAATGATTTAATAGCCAAACCAATTGATCGCAATGGCTTTAGTCATAAAATTGCCAGTTACTTAGATTGTGATGAGTTGGCCGATATCAAGTTACCTGAAAAAGAGTTTCAGGCGCTTAAAGATGACTATATAAAAGGTCTTGAAGAACAGTATCGAGAAATGCGCGAGCAATACAAAAATATGGATATAGATGGCTTAAGCAGAAATGTTCATATGCTCAAAGGTGCTGCGAATATGTTTGAGTGTGAAATGCTCTATGTTAAAGCCGTTGCAGTAGATACTGCGCTTAAAAAAGATACCGTCACGCTCGATACGCAGCTTATTGCTTCCTTATTTTGTGCTATGCAAGACGAAATAACCAAGGTAACGCATTGATTGCTTGAATAGCGGCTATTTCTTTGTAAGCACAGACAAATTCGCTATTTCTTGATATTAATATTGTTAAAACACCTTGCTGGGAAGGCATGATGCAGTATCAACATATTTCAGTACCCTCGAATGGCGCGCAAATTACGATTAATAGTAAGGGCCAATGGCATATTCCTGATAACCCGGTTATAGCTTACATTGAAGGCGATGGTGTGGGTCAAGATATAAGCCCGGTGATGCGTGATATTGTCGACGCTGCGGTGAAACATGCTTATCAAGGTGATAAACAAATACATTGGATGGAAGTATTCAATGGCGAAAAAGCAGCAGCGCTTTACGATGGTGACTGGTTCCCGCAAGAAACCCTACATGCCGTTAGACAGTATAAAATTGCCATAAAAGGGCCGTTAACAACCCCCCTCGGCGGTGGTTTTCGCTCTTTAAATGTGGCTCTTCGTCATGAGATGGATTTATTCGTTAACATGCGGCCCATTCGCAGTTATCCGCATTTACCATCGCCCTTAAAAGAGCCTGAAAAAACCCAAATCACAGTAATACGCGACAGCTCAGAAGACGTTTACTCGGGCATTGAGTGGCAGGCTGGCAGTATTGACAACGAACGTATACTTGATTTTCTGTGCCAAGAAATGGGGGTCACTCGACTTCGTTTTGATAACCAATGTGGCATTGGCATAAAAAATAGCTCGAAAGAGGCGGCAGAGCGACTAATGCGTTACGCCCTTAACTTTGCCCTTAAAGAGCACAGTGAATCACTGACGGTGGTGCACAAAGGCAATGTACTTAAATTTACCGATGGCGCTTTTAAACGCTGGGCATTTGCCCTTGCTGAGCAAGAGTTTAACGCTATAGCGCATGAAAATGGTCGTTGGTTAGTGATCAAACGAGACAATCAAGATGATTTAATCATCAAAGAAGTCATTGCCGATAACATGTTACAACAAGCACTGCTCACCCCAGAGCAATTTGATGTGGTGGTAACAACCAATCAAAACGGCGATTACTTAGCTGATATGCTAACCGCACAAGTTGGTGGGGTAGGTATAATGCCTGCGGCAAACTTAAATAATGAAGTGGCTTTTTTTGAACCGACTCATGGCACATTTAACCGCATTGCCGGGGAAGACACTGCAAACCCAACAAGCAGCATTTTAAGTGCGGTCATGATGCTACGTTTTATGGGCTGGCACGAAGCGGCGAATAAAATAGAAAAAGCCCTAGAACAGACGCTTAGCGCAAATGAAATGACGTTTGATTTGGCTAACCTAGTAGCCGGTGCGACGATGCTTAGTTGCAGTGATTTTGCAAAAAGCATCATCGCTCGAATAAGTAACTCAAATAATTAACCATATTAAGCGGCATTGGCGCTTTTAACAGCGTAGACACATGGTTTGCCTGTTAATTGTGCTGCACGTTGATAAATGTGTTCTGCACCAGGTTCGTTGCTTGTCATGCCTGTTAATGTGTCCATTAACGCAACCACTAAAATAGCCGGAACTTGGCAGCAGTATTCATCAAGTACTGCGGTTGTTGTTTGTGCATCAACATGACAATGCGGATGAGTGCGTACAGAGCTATATGCTTTTAACAGCGTGTCTGCTTGTAAAACATCATCATCTTGATGTTTGGTTTTACGGCATTGGCAGCCAAACTCATCAACCATTGTTGCCAGCGTTTGGTAAATTTCTTCGCAAGCTAAATTGCTTTTTTTACAAAGCTGCTGCTCGATGAATGAGTGTAATTGACCATTGATGTAAAGGCCGTCCTGTTGAGTGAATTGCGCTGAAGTTTCCATAATCATTTTCTCTTTGTTTATGTGCTTAACTTCACTCTAGCCCTTCACTCATTATTTATGAAATTATTGTTTTCAATAACTGATATTGATTTAATCAATATTATGTTGTTTTTAGCGATCAGCCACCGTACTGGCAAAGGCGAGTAGCTCTCTGCGCAGCCATTGGTGGGGGTTTGCGTGGTGTAGCAAAGGGCTCCATAACATTTTTACTTCAATAGGTACGATTTGAAATGGCACTGGACTTATTACCAAATCAGTGTGTTTTGCTAATAACATCGCTTGGCGACGAGGTAATGTAGCGATAAGTTTTGGTGATTGGCAGAGTAAACTTGCCACCATGTAATGGCGGGTAAATACACGAATATTGCGGGTTTGTTCTAGTTGCCATAATGCCTCGTCGACCCAGCCGAGTTTTTGGCTGCCGGATTTATTCGTTACGGCCGCTTCTACGCCCCAACCAGCCCGATTCACCCAAATGTGCTCTTGTGCAAGGTAGCCTTCGAGGTTTTGCTGTTGTAAGTAAGGGTTGTCTGGGTGTGTTAAGCAGCAGTAATTGTCGCGCCATACACTGGCTTGGTGGAATGAGCGGGGCAGGCCATTAAAGCGGTTAATGGCAAGGTCGATGGTGCCTTTTTCCATATCTTGAAGGTTAACATCGCTTGGGCTCAAAATATCAAAATTAAGCCCCGGGTTTTTTGCTAGCTGCTGGGTAATAAACGGCGCTATAAGCGTTGATTCAAGGTAGTCGTTTGCCATGATCCGAAACGTTATATTCGCGGTGCTCGGGTCGAATATTTCACTTGGCTGAGTAATTTCTTCGGCCATTTTTAACAGTGATTCTATCTCAGGTTTAAGGCTGAGCGCTTTTGCTGTTGGCGTCATTGTGCCAGCGGCTCTCACTAATAATGGATCATCAAACAAATCTCGCAAACGCTTAAGGGCGTTACTCATTGCAGGTTGAGTCAAAGCCAGTTTATTGGCGGCTTTAGACACACTTTGTTCATCAATGAGGACATTTAAATACACCAATAGGTTGAGGTCGACATGCCTAATATTCATTTGATCAATCTTATTTATTATCTTTATTAATTACCTAAATTAAAGCGCGCTTGCTATTGTGTGTAAACAAGGCGACTAAAATAATCAGCATAAGCGATAAAAATAATGCCACAGCAGAGTTCACATTTGGCTGTTAAATCACACAGCGAACAGTTAAATCAGGTCGTAGCGACTAAGCTTGCCCGTGCGGTGTATGCCGGTTTTGAAGCTATGTTTTCAGAGTTCTTAAATATAACTCTCGGCGCACAAAGTCGCTTTGAGCAGCGCCAATGGCATCAAGTTCAAGGGGCTATGAAATCGCGATTGCAAGTTTACGAAGGGCAAGTCAAAAAGGTAAGCCAAGCGGTAAAAATTATTGCTTATAGCGAAGTAGACGACCCAGCGCTTTGGTTATTAGCCAAACAAATATACGCAGAAATGGTGCAAAGCCACGAAAACCAGCCCATTGCTCATACGTTTTTTAATTCAACCTTCGGCGCAATTTGGGACTCACGAAAAATCCGCAATGTGCACTTGTTTGTATTAAAAGCACGTTATCAACTGGGGCCAAGGCCCTTTGATTCACTGGTTAGCCGCATTTCCCTGCAAAATGGCTTTGAAAGTGCCATCAGCAGCTTGATTAAACGCCATGTGTTTCGCTCACAATACGCTAACTTTGCTGATGATGTAGCCATGTTACAGCGCACCTTGATTGCTGGAGCGAAACAACAATGCCCACAAGTTTATGAGCTGCTAGCTCTCAACGATGGCTATATTGAATACGCTAATTCATTGTTTTTTAGAAATAAAGCCTGCTACATCATAGGCCGCTGTATTGCTAAAAACGGCGATAACATGCCATTTGCGATTGCGCTATTAAACAGTGAAAAAGGGTTGCACATTGATGCCGTGATGATGGGAGCTGATCAACTCAGCTTGTTGTTTGGCTTTGCGCGTACTTATTTTATGGTCGACACTGACCAACCCGCCCGATACGTTGATTACCTTAGTGTTTTAATGCCTCATAAGCAACGCTTTGAATTGTTCAATGCCATAGGCTTTATCAAACACGCTAAAACCGAGTTTTATCGTTACAAAGTTGATACTACGCGTAATAGCCCCGTTGACGATAAATACACACTTGCGCCGGGGACGCCGGGTATGGTGATGCTGGTATTTACCACCCCAGGCTCAGATTATGTGTACAAGGTAATAAAAGATAAATTTAGTGCGCCAAAAACGGCTACCAAACAGCAGGTGATGGCTAAATACGATTTTGTCAAACAAGCTGACCGAGTTGGCCGGCTAGTCGATACCCATGAATTTCGCTATTTAGCGTTTGATTTGAGCCGATTTAGTGAAGAGCTCATACAAACAATGCAACAGCAAATTGGTGACAGCCTTGTGATTTCGGGTAATGCACTTATTTTGCGCCATGTGTATGTAGAGCGCAAAATGACACCGCTTAATTTGTACATCAACGACTGTGATGAGCGAAAACTGCAGCAAGTAATGGTTGATTACGGTAAAGCAATAAAAGAGCTTGCGGGCGCTAATATCTTTCCCGGTGATATGCTGATGAAAAACTTTGGTGTAACTCGTTGGGGAAGAGTGGTGTTCTACGACTACGATGAAATTTGCCCTATGACAGAGTGCCAATTTAGAGAGCTGCCCAAAACCGAGGATTCATTAGATGAACTCAGTAGCGAAAGTTACTTTGATATCGCAGAAAACGACGTATTTCCGAGCCAGTTTAAAATCTTTTTTAGCGCCAATAAGCGGGCGTTTGATCACTTTAATGCTGCGCATCAAGATATTTTTACCGCCACAATGTGGCAGCAACTACAAACAGCTATAAACGATGGGCAATTGCTTGATGTTTATCCTTATAAGCAGTCTTGGCGCTTTTCTTCGATGAGAGCTCAAATGAAAAAATCTCAATCTATAACCGTTTAATAGGAACATAGTGTTAGCGTATGCTGTTCAAAAAGCTAAGGAACGCACTATGAAAAACACACTGTTATTATCGAGTTTATTTATTTCGTCTATGGTAAGCGCCAATCCGTTATTAGGTAGCTGGCAATTTGTTGAAGGCAAATATGCAACCAATGACGGCTATGTGACGGCAAAAGCGCCAGAAATAACTTCAGTTAAACTGATTACACCTAGTCATTTTAGCTATATCACCCAAAAGCAAGGCAACTTTCATTATGCTGGTGGCGGAAAATATGTTTTGCAAGACCAGCAATTTATCGAAACTTTTTCCTATGGTAATGTACCTTCACTACTTGGTAAGACCATGGCATTTGATTACAAACTAGAAGGTGACTTGTGGCATCACACCTTGTATGAAAATGGCAAATTAGTCGAAGCTGAGATCTGGCAACGAATTAAATAGAAGGTGATATGCGTTATATTAAGCACGAAGATTCACAGTTACATTTTGCGCAAACAGATAAACCAGTTTTAAAAGATAACGAAGTTCTTATTGCTGTTGCAGCAATCGGCGTTAATCGCGCTGATTGTTTACAGCGGCAAGGTAAATACCCAGCCCCAAAAGGTGACAGTGAAATTTTAGGGTTAGAATGCGCCGGTACCATTGTTGAGCAAGGTAGTGCAGTATCGGGTGACCTGCTTAATAAGCGCGTTTTTGCCTTGTGTGCGGGTGGTGCTTATAGTGAATATGTTGCCGTTGATGCCGCACAAGTGATGCCGTTACCAGATGAAATGACAATGGCAGAGGGCGCTGCTATCAGCGAAGTATACTTAACGGCTTTTTCTGCCTTATTTCAATTTGGTCAGCTTAAAGCGGGGCAAACGGCACTGATCCATGCGGGAGCCAGTGGTGTCGGTGGGGCGGCAATTCAAATGGCAAAACGCGCAGGTGCTCAAGTGGTGATCACTGCAGGTAGCGATGAAAAGTGCGAACATGCCAAACAGCTTGGTGCAGACCACACCATTAATTATAAAACCACTGACTTTGTAGAGTACTTCAAAGCCAATAATTTACAGGCTAATACCATTGTTGATCCTGTCTCAGGACGCTATTTAAATAAAAATGCTGCCGTTGCAGCAATGGATTGTCAAATTGTAATGTTAGCCTTTTTAGATGCACGCTTTGCTGAGGTTGACTTTGCAAGGCTACTTAGTAAGCGCATATCATTTCATGCATCAACCTTGCGTAACCGTTCGATTGAATTTAAACGTGATTTAAAAGAGCAGTTTATATCGCGATTTTATGATGACTTGGCCAACGGGCTGTTCGATTGCAATATCTACAAAACCTTAAATTGGCAAGAGGCTAATGAGGCGCACCGTATTTTAGATAACAACGAAAACTCGGGAAAAGTGGTGATGTTAGTTGAATAACATCAATTTGCCCATATTATTGGTTTTATTAGTAGTTAAAAGTAAAGGTTAATATGAACCCTATTATTGCAATGCTCAAAGAGCACAATGTAAGTGACGAGAAAGTGCGTGAGCTGTTTCAAGCGTTTATGGAAAACCCAATGATGGCAATGGGTCTGGTCCAACAGTTAGGTATCCCACCAGAAAAGCTTCAACAATTGATGGCATTAGTGATGACGCAGCCACACCTTATTAAAGAAGCGGCTGAATCAGTGGGTATCAGTGATGATGAAGTTGAGCAAGCCAAAGCGCAGTTCAAAAATCAGCAGTCATAAAATTAAATGATACGAATTTAAAAAAGGTTAGCTCTTTGGCTAACCTTTTTTGTTAATTACTGATACGAAAACACGTCGTCTAGTTTCTTATCAAACAGTTGAGCAATCTTAAAAGCCACCTCGAGCGAGGGTGAATATTTACCTTTTTCAATTGCTACTATGGTTTGCCTTGAAACGCCAACTGCCTCTGCCAATGCTTGCTGAGTCATTTCATTATGATGAAATCGAAGTTCCCGAATGGTATTACTGAGCTGTTTTGTCATCTAGCTATCTCTTCGGTATAAATACACTTTGCTGGCAATAGTAATAATTTCACTGACTAAAAAACCAATAATAAGAAAGTGCATAATATTATATAGATCAGAGACCTCAGGTAACAACATACGCCCAGATACGCGCTCAATTTGCGTTGCTAAAAATACACATATTAAGATAATTGCAGAGCAAAACCAGTGACCAAGCTTGGTGCTTTTTAGCTCAATGAGCTTGTCGCGCTCATCATCCCCTAAGTCTGCTTCTTTGTGTTTAATACCAGCAAGCACAGATTGCATAATGATCTCTAAGATCACCGCAACTACAACAACCTTATACAAATAAGACACCATGGTATCTTGGTTAAGATCACCCGCAGCTTGTAGTGAATTAATGCCTAATAGGTAATAGCTTAACAGGCCTATGGTTACCACCAAGGTGCCCCAAATTGTCATTTCTTTGTAGCTCATCGTATCATCCAATGTAAAAAATATTTGACTTGGTGTTAAGTAAACTACTCATTGTTTGCTGTGTCAAATATTTTTAACATCATGTATGGTATTTTTATCATTGACGTATTTCGTTACATTTAGTTGAGAACTAATTTGTACCGCACAAGCTCTTATGAAAACAAACAACAAATAAGGAACGAATATGAACTGGCTTTTGAAGGTATGGAAAAATAACCGCTCTTTGATTTTATTCATCTGTTTGATGAGTGTGTTTAGAAGTGCGGTGGCTGATTGGTATGAAGTGCCAACAGGCTCAATGAATCCGACCATCGTTGAAGGGGACCGAATTTTAACGGATAAAATGGCTTATGATCTGCGTGTGCCATTTAGTCATATTTCGCTAATGCGCACAGATGAGCCAAAAGCCGGTGATATCATTGTATTTGATTCTAAGGCTGCAAATAATCGCTTAATAAAGCGTGTTATTGGCGTGCCGGGCGATACAGTGACTTTAATAGATAATAAATTGATCATTAACGGTAAAGCGCTTGATTACGCATTAACAGATGACAAACAAGAGCAGCAAACACTCATTGAAAACCTTGCAGGTGTTCAGCACGCTATTCAGATATCCAAAACGCCCTCGGTGATGCAGCATTTTGCCCCTGTCGTTATTCCCAGCGATATGTATTTAGCGATGGGCGATAACCGCGATAATAGTGCAGACTCACGAGTGATTGGGCTAGTGCCTCGCAGTGAGTTATTAGGCAAAGCTAAGAGGGTGCTTGTGTCACTCGATTATGATGATTATCACTTACCTCGAAAAGAACGGGTTTTACATGATTTATACTTAGCCCCTTAGCTAAATATCGTCCAAATATTGGCAATTTAGCGTTTTATGTCTCAATATTGATGACATAAAAATAATAAGCCAATAGATGGAACGATAAATGACTGAAAACAAGCGGTTTAGGCCTTTAACAGTTTATATATTACTAAGCTGTTGTATAGGCTTGGTGGCCTGTGGTTCTGGCTCTAACACAGAAAATTCGACGTCCGTCCCAGATACATCAATACCAAATTCTGGCGCTGCCATTGTTGATAACAGTGGTAGTGCTGACTATCAAATTATTATTTATGGCAATAGCCATAGTGCTAAATTAGGTGATTTGCTTGAACAGCTTATTTCCAGTGAGTTAACCAACGCTCAAGTTTCAACACTTACCGTCAGTGGTCGCTTTTTAGATGAAATAGTGAACACATCTGGCAATGTTGAAAAGCTACAGCAAGCCAATTGGACTCATGCTATTTTTCAAGGTCAGAAGTACTCTCAGTCTGGTTCTGTTAATTATTCTACGAATGAGGCTGAGCGATTAATTGCCAGTGCAAAAGAGCTGAAAATAACGCCTATTTTGTTTCCTGAGCATCCTCAACAAGGTGACAGCAAAGAAGGGGAGCTTGTCTATCAATTGCATTTGTCGATTAGTGAAAAAGAGGCAAGCTGTGTTGCCCCAATCGGTTTAGTTTGGGATAAAGCAATTGCCGCATTACCTGAACTTAATTTTTACAGTGCAGATGGTAATCATGCATCAAACGCAGGGCACTTACTGACCGCGATGACTTTTTATGAGGTCATAACGGGTGAGCTTGCCGATACCCTTGCTTACAATGCCGCTTTTGCTATTAGCGAGCAACAACACCAGCAGTTTGGGCAAATAATTACCCAAGTGCTTGCTGAGCACCCTGCATGTCCAAGTTCATAAACTAACTACATCGATGTGAAGCACGCATTAAACACAAAAAAAACGTTGTGCCTAAACACAACGGTTTTTTATAGTAGCTAGTAATTGTGTAATTACATTACACGCATGCCAGGCTCTGAGCCTTCATCTGGGTTAAGAATATAAATTTCTTTACCGCCAGGGCCGGCTGCTAATACCATGCCTTCAGACATACCAAAACGCATCTTACGAGGCTTAAGGTTTGCTACCATAACCGTTAGCTTACCTTCGATATCTTCTGGTGCATACGCAGATTTAATGCCTGCAAATACTTGGCGCGTTTCGCCGCCTAAATCTAGGGTAAGTTTAAGTAGTTTCTCAGCACCTTCTACGTGTTCTGCTTTAGCAATTTTTGCTACACGTAAATCAACTTTAGCAAAGTCGTCAAATTCGATTTCAGGGCTGATTGGCTCTTTAGCTAGTGGGCTGTTTGGATCAACTTTATCTTTCTCAGCAACTAGACTTTCTTTTGACTCTTCAATCATTTTGTTTACTTTATCCATTTCAACACGTTGCATTAACGGTTTGAATTTATTGATTGCGTGACCAACCAGCGCTGTTTGCGCGCCTTGCCATGTTAAACCGTCGTTTAAGAAGGCTTCAACGTTTGTAGCCATACCTGGTAGAACAGGTTTTAAGTAAGTGATAAGTACACGGAACATATTCAAACCAAGTGAACATACATCGTGTGCTTCTTGTTGTTTTGTTTCGTCTTTAATTAACACCCACGGCGCTTTTGCGTCGATGAATTGGTTTGCTTTGTCAGCAAGCGCCATGATTTCGCGAATTGCACGGCTGTAATCACGGTTTTCATAGTGATTTGCAATGCTTGCAGAAGCCGCTTGGAACTCACCTAATAGTGCTTCATCCATTACGGTGTCGCTAAGCTTGCCGTCAAATTTCTTAGTGATGAAACTTGCACAGCGACTTGCGATATTAACCACTTTACCTACTAAGTCAGAGTTTACACGTAGTGCAAAGTCTTCAAGGTTTAAATCAAGGTCAGTGATGCCGTTGTTTAGTTTTGCTGCGTAGTAATAACGAAGATACTCAGGATCTAAGTTATCAAGGTAAGTACGCGCTTTAACAAAGGTCCCTTTTGATTTAGACATCTTTGAGCCATTTACAGTTACAAAACCGTGTGCAAAAACGTTGGTAGGTTTTCTGAACTTTGCACCGTCTAACATTGCCGGCCAGAATAGGCTGTGGAAATAGATGATGTCTTTACCAATGAAGTGGTAAAGCTCTGCATCTGAGTCTTCGCGCCAGAATGCATCAAAATCAATCCCTTTTTTGTCGCACAGGTTTTTAAAGCTCGCCATGTAGCCGATAGGCGCATCGAGCCACACGTAGAAGTATTTACCCGGTGCACCAGGGATTTCAAAACCAAAGTAAGGTGCATCACGGCTGATATCCCACTGCTGTAGGCCATCTGCAAACCATTCATCAAGCTTGTTCGCCATTTCTTGTTGAATCGTACCTGAGTGTAACCACTCTTTTAGCATGTCTTCAAAAGCAGGTAGGTCGAAGAAGTAGTGCTCCGAATCTTTTAAGATTGGCTCAGCTCCCGACATTACAGAGCGTGGGTTAATAAGTTCAGTTGGGCTGTATGTAGCACCACAAGAATCACAGCTGTCACCGTTTTGATCCTCTGACTTACACGTTGGGCAAGTACCCGTTACAAAGCGATCTGGTAAGAAGATACCTTTCTCTGGGTCGAAAAGTTGAGAAATAGTATGCTTTTTAATGTGACCCGCTTCATTCAAACGGTTGTAGATTAACTCGCTGAAATGACGGTTTTCTTCACTGTGCGTGCTGTGATAGTTATCAAATTCAATGTTGAAATCAGCAAAGTCGCGTTGACGTTCAACACTGACGTTTTTAACCATCTCTTCTGGCGTGATCCCTTGCTTTTGCGCATTAAGCATAATTGGTGTGCCGTGAGCATCATCCGCGCAAACGTAATAGGTTTCATGACCTTGTTGTTTTTGGAAACGCGCCCAAATATCTGTTTGGATATATTCTAGTAAATGGCCTAAGTGAGTCGGGCCATTGGCATAAGGTAATGCGCTAGTAATCAGGATCTTTCGCTGTGCCATAATCATTCCGAATTGAGATTAGTTCGATGCAAATATGCTCGAATATCATTATTTAATACATTGTAAGTTGCTCATAGACAACTCAAAGCAATGATATTATCTAATTGTCTGGTTTTAATGCCTTGAATGTTACATAATTCCGCAGCACTTTTCATCAAAGAAACGCTAATTTATTGCTATGTTTGGACTGTCAAAACTATTCTCAAGTAAATCGGCTGAAAAAGCGCCTATCATTGATGCCTTAGCCGCCTATCGTAGTAACGCATTTGCCATTGGCATTGAGCAAGACTGGCTCGAAGAGCTTAATCAAAACAGCGATAAAAGCTGGCAAGTCAAATTAAACCTCCCTTTTGCAGGCTTGAGTGAAATAAACGACATTGAAAAATTTGTCACCGATAAACTATCAGTGCCTGTGTCAATTAGCGCTAAAGTGAAATTACCTAGCCTATATAGCTTTAAGCAAATAAAACATATTGTACTCGTTGCTTCGGGTAAAGGCGGCGTTGGAAAGTCAACCACAGCAGTGAATCTTGCCTCGGCTTTAGAGCAAGAGGGTGCCAAAGTGGGTATTCTCGATGCCGATATTTATGGCCCGTCTATTCCATTGCTTCTGGGTCTACAAGGGGCAGAGCCGAAAACGGCAGATAATAAAAATTTACTTCCTTTTGAAGCGCATAACCTCAAGGCGCAATCGATCGGCTTTTTAGTGCCAAGTGATGACGCAACCGTTTGGCGCGGCCCAATGGCATCGGGAGCACTCAATCAGTTAATGAACGAAACCGCTTGGGGAGAGCTTGATTATCTTATTGTTGATATGCCTCCAGGTACGGGCGATATTCAGTTAACCATGAGCCAAAAAGTGCCAGCAAGTGGTGCGGTGATCATCACCACGCCTCAAGATTTAGCCCTAGCCGATGCACAAAAGGGCATTGCTATGTTCAATAAAGTGAACGTCCCTGTGCTTGGCTTAATTGAAAACATGAGCTACTTCTTGTGTGGCCATTGTGGTGAGCCCAATCATGTATTTGGTAAAGATGGCGCTGTAAAATTAGCGCATCGTCATGGTGTGCCTGTACTAGCGAATATTCCGCTGGCCATTGAAATTCGTGAAAGCTCGGAGCAGGGTGACTTAATTGCCAAAGATAATACGGCGAAATTAAGTGAAACCTACAAAACCGCGGCTCGTGTGCTTGCTAGTAGCTTGTATTATCAACAGGCGCACACAAGCGCAGTTGAAATTGTCATTACTGAAGATTAATTGTTGCAAAGATCTTGTTAATGGGTTTTTCTTATTAACAAGATCTTGATTGCTTCTTTTGTATTAAATTCACTCTCAAACCCCATTTTTAGCCGTATAAAGCCTGTATTTTCGTTAAACATGTCTAAAAACAAATTCGCAGTAAATGTTAATATTTTATTGACGTTTTAATAACCGTGACATACTCTAATGAAAGCGCTTACATTGTTGGGCCTTTTTATTTGCCTTCTCATGTAAGCGCTTACAATTGACTGATTAAAATAATATTCATATAGATCAGTTGAGTACTAACAAACACATAATGTTAGGGTTCAATGCAATGAACAAATTCAAAACACACTTAACACAACTTGCAATGGCGCTTTCAGTAGCGACATTAGCTGGCTGCGGTGGCTCTGCCACAGATACAAAAATTGATACAATTGATACAACTGAACCCGTTTCAGACTGGGTCATGGTTTGGGAAGATAACTTTGATGGTGATGCCATTGATGAAAATAAATGGAGTTTCGAAATAGACTGTGCAGGTGGCGGTAATAACGAAAAACAATGTTATACCGACAGTGAAGAAAACGCCTTTGTTGCAGATGGTATTCTTAATATCGTTGCATTGCCTGCAGAAGACGGTGCTGCAAAGCCTTATACATCTGCACGTATCAATACTCGCTACAAAGCCGATTTTAAATATGGCCGCTTTGAAGTAAGAGCAAAACTACCAAGCGGTCAAGGTTCTTGGCCTGCGTTTTGGATGATGCCAACCGACGAAGTATACGGTGAGTGGCCTCGTTCAGGTGAAATCGACATTTTAGAATCAGTGAATTTAAAAGTCGAAAATGATGATGGCTTAGAGTCAAATATCTACGGCACGTTACATTATGGTCAAGCGTGGCCAAATAATGATAGTAGTGGTCAAGCATACACCTTCGCGCAAGATTCAAATCCGGCAGATGACTTTCATACTTATGCGATTGAATGGCAAGAAGGCGAAATTCGTTGGTATGTAGATAACTATTTATACGCAACGCAGCGCCAATCAGAATTGCTTTACAACGCAAGCGGTGAAGCGCTGGCTCTTAAACATAAGGGTTGGTACACAGAGTATTATGATCAAACAACTGGTGAGTTAACGACTTTTTGGGACGCTGCACCATTTAACCAAGAGTTTTATTTAATTTTAAACTTTGCGGTAGGTGGTGATTGGCCTGAAAACGTTAATGCCCTTGGTGTTGATGCAAGTGCATTCGAAAACGGTCAAACTTTTGAAGTTGACTATGTACGTGTTTATGAGTGTTCGCAAAACCCAGACACAGGTAAAGGTTGTGAAACCGTCCGCCCTGGCTACGACGATTTAGAAGATGCACTTGTACAAGGTGCAGCGCCGGCGCCAACACCACCAAGTGATGGTACTGTTACGCCGCTGACTATTTTTGATAGCAGTTTTAACCCTAACTGGCCTGCATGGGACTGTTGTGGTGGCACAACGCCAGGGTTAGTTGAAGATGCCGACCGTGGCAATGTGGTTGAGTTTAGTGTGGGTGCAACGGCTACGGTAAATGGTTTTATCAGCCGTGATGCCTTTATTACCGATGAAAACGGTGAAGCCTCGCCTTATGATGCCAGTGCGATGTTAGAAGACGGCTATGTAACGTTTGATATGCAAGTAACGTCTTTACCATCAACGCCTGACGCACCGTGGTTATTCAAAATCGAAAGTGATGAAGGTGCGACAGCTGTTGAGCTAAACCTAAGTGCAAGTACTGAAGGTGTTAGCCCAGTTGCTGGTGAATGGCAAACTTATACTTTCCCACTGCAAACATTAGCTGATGCGGGTTTAAATGTATCACTGATTGATGTGATCATGATTTTCCCTGCGTGGGGTCAAGGTGAAGGTGCAGTATACCGTGTTGATAATGTTGAAATTACCAATGGCGGCACAACAACATTGCCTTCATTAACCTTATTCACCGATGAAACGAATCTTGATTGGCCGCTGTGGGATTGTTGTGGTGGTTCAACACCTGTTGAAGTAGTCGACGACGAAGAACATGGTGTGACTGCTGAATTCTCGATTGGTGCAACACCTACCGTAATGGGCTTTATCAACCGTACTTCATCAGGTGGTAGTGGTACGCAGTTTGATGCATCAGCACTGGTTGATGATGGCATGTTGCAATTTGAGATGAAGATCACCTCTTTATCATCAACGCCAGATGCGCCTTGGCTGTTAAAAGTTGAGTCAAATGAAGGTGCAACAGCGGTTGAAGTTAACCTAAACACAAGCACAGAAGGCGTTGACCCTGTAGCGGGTGAATGGCAAACCTATACATTCCCAATCAGTACTTTATTAAACGCTGGTTTAGATGTAAGTGCGATTGATGTCATCATGATTTTCCCTGCATGGGGTCAAGGTGACGGTGCTGTTTACCGTGTTGACAATGCACGTATCTATGCTCCAGAGCAAGAATCTACAGCATCAGAGCTAACGCTATTTGCTGAAAACGTGGCAGATCTGTGGAGCATTTGGGATTGTTGTGCAGGGAGTACACCAACAGTCGAAACGGATGACGAAACCCATGGCTCAGTGGCAGAATTTCAAATTGGTTCTACCGCTACGGTAATGGGGTTCCTAGCTGATGATGGCGTGAGCTTTGATGCATCGCACTTGTTATCTGAAGGTGTGGTTCGTTTTGAGATGAAAATTGTGTCAAATGCCAGTAACCAAGATGCACAGTGGTTATTCAAAATTGAATCAAACGATGCAGGTCAAGCTGTGGAGCTTGCGTTAAGTGCAAGCCAAGAAGGTGTCGAGCCTGTGGTGGGTGAGTGGCAAACCTATACGTATACACTTGCAGACTTACTCAGTGCAGGTCTTGATATTAGTGCAATCGATGTTGTCATGGTGTTCCCGTCATGGGGGATGGGTGAAGGTGCGGTTTACCGTATCGATAATGCAGTAATTGCAAACCCGTAATTAACATTGGCAACAAGTGATGGGTGCTGAATACGGCACCCAGTATCCATGACAATATATTGCAAAAGCAGGTAAATCATGAAAAGCACAAAATTTATTAAAACACCTCTTGCAGCGTCAGTTGCGATGATCTTAACCGCAGGGCTAGGCACTATGTCTGCTTACGCACAGGATGAGCAAGAGAAGGCTGATAACGAAATCGAAGTTATCGAAATTAAAGGTATTCGTGGCAGTATGATCCGCGCCATGGATATGAAACGCGATGCAACAGGTGTTGTAGATGCGATTTCAGCCGAAGAAATGGGTAAGTTCCCAGATACTAACTTGGCTGAATCATTACAACGTATTACCGGTGTATCGGTGAGTCGTTCTAACGGTGAAGGGAGTGAAATTACAGTACGTGGTTTTGGTCCTGAGTTTAACCTTATCACCCTAAATGGTCGTCAAATGCCGGGTACGGGTTATACGCGTTCTTACGCCCTTGAGAACATTGCCGCTGATGGTGTTAGTGCACTTGAAGTTGCAAAATCGGGGCAAGCAGATGTACCAAGTGGTGGTCTAGGTGCTACGGTAAATATTATTACTACGCGCCCGTTAAATAGCCCAGGTGAAAAATTTAGCTCATCAATTAAAGCGATTCACGATTCATCTAATGAAGCGGGTGATGATGTAACGCCTGAGTTTTCAGCGATGTACAGTAACACCTATGCTGATGATACATTTGGTTTTGCGGTGTCTTTCTCGCACCAAGAGCGTGACTTCCAACAACAAAATGCCAATATCCAAGGTTGGCAGGCCAATGTTGATTTACCAACACTCGATGAAGGCGATTACATTGATGCTCGCCCAGTTGATAGCGACGGTAACCCAACAGGTAATTACTTCTTCCCGAAAGACATGAACTACAGCATTGCTGATGTTGAACGTGAAAGAACGAATGGCCAAGTAACGTTACAGTACTCACCTGTTGAAAACTTTACAGCGACGGTTGATTACACCGCAAGCCGTGCAATTACCGGTGTAAATACCGTGGGTTGGGGTATTTGGAATGAGTTTGGTAGTAATATCAATGGCTATGAGCTTGATGAAAATGGTACAGCGATTTATGCCGACATCAGTGGTAACGATGGCTCATTTACAGCTAGCCGAGGCACCACTGAAGTTAAAGCGCGCTCAATTGGTTTAAACCTAGAGTGGCAAATTAACGATGAGTGGGAAGTTGAGTTCGATTATCATGATTCGAAAAACGAAACAGATAATGGTGCAGATGATGGTTTAGGTTCAACAGGGCAAATCATTCTTGGCTCAGATCAGTTAAAGAGTAAAGTGTATGATTACCGCACTGGAGAAATTCCACACGCCTACGTTAACTGGAACAACGGCACAACGGTGCTAGATCCAAGTGAAATTGATTCAAACTTCAGCCAGTTTAGCTACTCACCAGGTGAGTCTAAGGTAGAGCAAGCTCAGCTTCACACAACGTGGTTTAATGAGCGCTTTGAAATTCCGCTTGTTAAAGTGAAATTTGGTGCGGCTCACACCAAGCAAACGATGGGTGGTTTTACCGCTTGGAGTGGTCTGCGTGGTGGTCCGGGCTTTAACCCATCATTCACTGAAATCTTCCCAGACGGCATGTTCACTTATAATGATACTGGCGACATGTTAGATCAGTTCTCTGGTGGTGGTAGTGCGCTTGAGCCTAATTATTACTACACCTATAGCTTTGAAGAAGCGTTAGCGCGTCAACTTGCTTATTTAAATGAAGACTTATTGGGCGATAACCAATATTCAATTGACCCTTTCTATGATGGTATCGACAGTGAAAGCTACGTAGAAGAAAAAACGCAAAGCTTCTATGTGAACAGTTTATGGGAATTTGAAGTTGCAAATTACTTTGTCCAAATTAATGCAGGTCTTCGCTACGAAGATACTGATGTAACCAGTACGGTTCGTCAACGTGTTGAAAGCCAAGTGAACTGGGTAAGTGCCTCTGAGTGGATCATGCAGTACGAAACTGGTGGCACAGATAACTTTTATCAAGAAGAAGGTAACTACGATATTTGGTTGCCGAACATTGACGTAAAAGTTGAAATTACAGACGAGTTAGTTGGTCGTGTTTCGTGGGGTAAAACCATGGCACGTGCGCCGCTGGGTAATTTGGCTGGTGGCCGTAGCTTAACGGGTAGCCCTAAACCGGGTGCTCGGACAGGTAGCCAAGGTAATACTAATTTGTTGCCATTTGAATCAACAAACCTCGATTTATCGCTTGAGTACTACTACGGTGAAGGCAGCTATGCATCGGTCGGCTACTTCAAAAAAGACGTAGATAACTTTATTCAAACGCAAATCACTGAAACAACCATTGATGGTTTATACGATATCTTAAATGGTCCACGTTACCTTGAAGCTGTTGCATCTGTTGAAGCGCGTGGCGAGCAGGCTACGAGTGACGCTGTTTTCAATGAAATGTTGGCATTAGGTTATGGTAATGCGGATGGTGCCATTGAGCCAACGAGTTCTGATCCATTGATGGTTTGGAATATTTCTCAGCCACAAAATACAGATAGTAAATCAGTTGATGGCTTTGAAGTTGCTGTACAACACTTGTTTGGTGAAAGCGGCTTTGGTTTAGGGGTTAATGCCACGTTTGTTGATGGTGATGTTGAATTTGATGTAGCAAGTTTAACTCAGCAAGCTCCTTTATCTGGCTTAAGTGATTCAGCGAACTTCCAAGCCTTCTATGATAAAGATGGCTTATCAGTAAAAGTAACTTACGCATGGCGTGATTCGTACTTAATTGGTGTAGGTCAATCGCAAGGCTCATCTGATGCGCCGCCACAATTTGGCGATACCTACGGTCAATGGGACTTAAGCGTTAACTACGACATTAACGAAAACATGACCGTTTTCTTTGAAGGTATAAACCTTAACAACGAAACTGAGCGTGGCTACGGTCGTTACGAAGAGCAGTTCTTATTTGCTCGCCAGTACGGACCGCGTTACACAATCGGTGCCCGTTATAGCTTTTAATATGTGATCCCCAAAGGAACAAAAGCCGCTCAATGAGCGGCTTTTTTTATTAAAAACGTGATTTTCAAAAAGTGACAATTAATAACACGGGTTTAGAAAGGTTTCTTGCGATAAAAGAAGTAACTCGAAAAATAGCAAAAAAAGGCA
This sequence comes from Pseudoalteromonas sp. S4492, assembly GCF_005886115.1. NCBI lineage: Bacteria > Pseudomonadati > Pseudomonadota > Gammaproteobacteria > Alteromonadales > Pseudoalteromonadaceae > Pseudoalteromonas > Pseudoalteromonas sp. S4492. The sequence goes on along the minus strand of NZ_PNCP01000064.1, from coordinate 58,450 downwards.
ATGCCAGGATTAATTAATAAATTAGGCATAAACACAATATCGGTTTCACCAAAACAATAGAAGTAAAAGACAATAGTGAGTAATGAAGGCAGTGGGAAAAAGAATGTTTCGTTTGCAACTAAGCCAACCACCGACCAGCTAGTTAATAGTAATGAACCGATAAAAACGAGAAAGCCATGCCATAAATCATGCTTTTTAGCGTAATGTTTGGCAATTAAAATAGCGGCAACGCATGCTGGCAATGTTATTACGGATAAAATGACGTAATCCATAACAACTTATCCTCATTCTCCTTATAATCGGGGCATTAAAACAAAACTCAGTACTTCAGATAAATCAGAAAGAGCTGATCTTATTACCTGAGATGGCTTATCTTATTTAGTTGAGAATTATTCGCGCAACACGCTGATGATTTGTGTAATATATGGCACACTATAGCCACCCCATTTGGCTTTGCTGATACACACTCGATTTTTGGTGTGTTTAGTTTAAAGCTTAGCGTGTTTTTTCAACTTAAAATCATATGTTTAAGTTGTATTAGGTAGAATAATAAATGAGATTATCAGATACCCATATTCAGCAGTATATTGACGAAGGCCGCATTGTTATTGAGCCAACACCGAGTAAAGAAATGATTTCAGGTGTGACGGTAGACTTGCGTTTGGGCAACAAGTTTCGAGTTTTCCAAGATCATACCGCAGCCTATGTTGACTTAAGTGGTCCAAAAGATCAGTTAAATAAGGCGATGGAATCAATCATGAGTGACGAAATTGTGCTTGCTGATGAAGAAGCATTTTTCCTGCACCCAGGTGAACTGGCACTGGCAATTACCCATGAAAAAGTCACATTACCAGCAGATATTGTTGGTTGGTTAGACGGTCGTTCATCGTTAGCTCGCCTTGGTTTGATGGTACATGTTACAGCACATCGTATTGATCCAGGCTGGTCTGGTAATATCGTGTTAGAGTTTTATAACTCAGGTAAATTGCCATTGGCGCTTCGCCCAATGATGAAAATTGGTGCCATGAGCTTTGAAACCATGACAAGTCCTGCAGAAAATCCGTATAACACGCGTAAAGACGCAAAATATAAAGATCAAAATACGGCGGTTGCAAGTCGTATCAGTGATGATAATAAATAATTAGAGTTTGTGTGGCTTTCGGGCCACATAACATTTTGTTACTGAACTTTTTACCTAATTAAATCCTGCATAATTGGCAATTTAAGCGTATTCCTCCCATACTTTTAGCTGGTGTTTAAAGCACGGAGCTAAAATGCATTTTATTGGCAAGCACATCCATCGGGTTGTTAGAACGCTGCCCATAATAATGTGTTGTGTATTTTTACACAGCGTTAGCACTTTTGCTGCCAGTGATAATGCCTCGGTTTGGCTGCTTGACTCCCCCGAGCCACTTGCCAAATTAAGTGGAACCCTGCAAGAATCACTACAAAATGCTAAACAGCTGAATGCACTCGAAAGCAGTTCTATTCGTCTTGCCCCGCAAACATCCCACTGGTTAATAATCGATTTATTCCAACTACCCGACAATAAAAATTACGTTGTCTATCTTGGTGAGCCTAACTTAACCTGGGCAAAGTTTTATCTGTTAGATGAAAGTTATCAGGCGACTGATGATCAGCGGCTCGCCTCACTCGAAAACTTATCAAATGTGCGACCACATTGGTTAATAGAGCATAGTCAAGGACATCGCTGGGCATTGGTTAACTTTGAGCACGATAGGGCACTGACTTTAGAAGTTGGGGTTGTTGCTGCAAAAGCGTTCGAAATAAACCTCCATCAAATCATATTAAGCTATGGCGCAATCTTAGGCGTCTTAATTTTATGTATGTTTGTGTGCGCTGTTTATTTTTTTGTATCGCAGCAACCAAAATACTTGGTGCTGAATGCGTACTTCGTGTTGGTTTGTATCGGATTTTTGATTGATAACGGGTTAATAAACTATCTCGTTAATGGTTTAGATTGGGAAGCAAAATGGCCCGTTAATGAGTTTGCATTATGTTTTGCGAGCTACTTTTTATATCACTTTCTAGCAATCCATACCTATAAACCTCGCTTTAAAAAAGCGTGGCAAGCTATGATGGTTTGTTTACTCAGTGCAGCCGTGTTGTCATCACTACTGCCTCAATTTAATCGCCAATGGTTATTTATAGTTTCATGCATCGGGTTTTTAAGTTTTGCAGCTGCTGTATTTTTGCGTTTAATGCAGCGTAAAAATAGCCGCACTCATCTGCGTTGTTTTATGCTTCTGACAATTGTGACTCAGGTATTTAGTCTATTTATTTGGAATGGCTTTGGTATTGGTTATCATGGAGTTCACAACACCATTTTGCTTATCACATCACTGGCGATATGTTCTGTGCTGTTGTTAAAAGATCGTCAGCAAATTTCTGCATTTAGTTATTCTATGCTGCATGATGCAGACACTAAACTGCCAAATAAGCAATTTTTACTCGCGCAAATGGTGAAGAAAGTATCGCAGAAACAACACTTTTCAGTTTTGTTATTTAAACCTCATGTACTTTCAAACGCGCGTTCTACATTTGGTTTTGAGCAAGCCAATATTTGTATAAATGAAAGGTTAAGTATCTTAAATACTCAGCTACAGACCATGAATGCATTAAAGCTTGAAATTCAAGCCAGCAGGAGCGCATGGCTTGCTCACGTTGATGACAGTACATTTGGTTGCTTAGTTATTGGTGAATTAGAGCTCAGTCATATAGAGCAGTTTGCATGTTTGATCCATGGGGTCTTTGAAGAAGGGCTCACCCATGAAGATATTAACTTAGTCGATAGTGTTGATATTGGTGTTGCTTATTACCCGATGCATGGCAATACCGCAAAGCAAATATTGCAATGTGCAATACAAGCAATGACCGAAAAACGCCTACAAGGTGAGCGATGGCGCATGTTCGACTCAGAGAGTGCGCGGCTTTCTGAACAAAGATTATCCATTGCTGCGGCGCTTAAAATGGCGATAGATGAAAACCAGTTAAGCTTACATTTTCAGCCACAGATTTGTTTGAAAACAGGCAAAGTAGTGGGCTGTGAAGCATTGCTGCGATGGCATCATCCTGTATTTGGTGCGGTGAGCCCTGATGTGTTTATTCCAATTGCAGAATCAGCAGGGGTGATCAATCAACTCACAGAGTGGGTGGTTGAAAATGGTATCCAGTGGCAAGCGAAGTTTTGCAAACTGATACCCGATCACGTTATTTCTATTAATATTTCAGCAAAAGATCTATTAAATAAAGACCTACCTGTGCTGTTAATCACCATTTTAAATGAGCAAAAAGTGCGTGCCGAATCCGTGATGTTAGAGCTGACTGAATCAGCCACTTTGGAAGAAAGTAAAAAGATTAAAGCCACACTTGATGACTACCGTTTAATAGGCTTAAAACTCGCGATTGATGATTTTGGTACTGGCTATTCTTCACTTGCTTATTTAAGTCAACTTGGCTTTGACGAAGTGAAAATAGATAAGCAATTTGTGCTAAATCTGCCGTTTTCAGTAAATGATCAGAGTATCTGTCGAGCAACCTGCGACATTGCTGCCACTCTGGGCGCGCAGGTGGTTGCTGAAGGTATTGAAGACGAACAAAGCTTAGCAATGCTGCAAAGTTATGGCTGCGAGTTTGGACAAGGGTATTATTTTTCAAAACCGCTTTGTGCAGATGACTACTTAGCTTGGATAAGCGATGTGCAGAAAGTTGAAATTAGCCTTGATGCAACAGCAAACCTAATTGATTAAAGTAATTCAGCAGTGCAGAAAAGCAGCGCATTGTATGCTGTTCATCTGGGTAGATTAAGCCACTTGTCGATAACCCACTCACTAAAAAGCTATTTTTTATATCAGGGTGCATGGTAATGCACTTTTCAAAACAGCGGGCAGCTAGCTCCTCAGGCATACTCATATATAGTTGTTTTACCTGCTTATCAAAAGCGATAGATTGCTTAACGAACTCATTTGGATTTGCACCTGAGGTATCTAAAAAAACCTGATGGTAAAATTCATTTAAACGCTGATTTAGTGGATGGCTTAAATTTGGTGACTGTTCGAGCCACAGCGCTGAGCAAAATTGCATGCTCTTTCTGCTCTTAAATAAATGCTGACAAATATGGTGATCAAACGCATGAAACCATTCGTGGGCGAGAGCGCCACCGCCAGCATTTTTAGCTAGCGCAAGAGTTTGGCTGTGGGCATTGTAATGAGCCTGCACACCTTTTTGGCCACCATGACCAAAGGCAAAATTAAGCTTACCCCTAAGGCCAATCGCTGTTGGTGGCAAAGTCAGAATTTGTGCAAGATCAGCTAAGGCATCGTAAATTAAATTTGCTGCTAAAAGCCGCTCTTGCTTATTAACCCAATTGCCAACCACCATGGTACGAAAACCAAAGGTGTCGCGAATATCGTCAAAATCAACTTGATCATCAAAGCGGTAATCTGGACCTTGACGATGAAAACCTGCGCTAAGTCGTTTTGATACACGCATTATAAATAGCGCGCCTTAACATCATCTGGCATATGTTGGGTTTGCTTATCGACCAGTGCCGCTAATAATCTGTATAGCGGTGTTACATCAAGGCCTTCAATCAGTTTTAGGCTATGAGCAACAGCTTCTAAAGTAGATAAACTATCTGCGCGTGGTGCTTTACGAATGACGTATTTGTTTTGGGGTAGTTGTTTAAAACTCACAGCTTGAAAGCCTTGAAGGCTAGGAGTTAATTGCAATATTTTGTAAGCTTTTTTCCACGTACCATCAATCACGATTAAATGGCTCAAAGACTGTTTGAAAGCATTTGAAGTGGCTGTGTGCTCATCTAAGCATAATGCATCATCAGCAGGATAAAGTACCGCGGTTGTTGCTTTTGGCAATGTTGCAAGCTGTAAAAAGTCTTGTTCTGACTCACCAGCAAAGATCTGGCAATTTTCTAAGCCTAAATTCAGCAAATTAGCGGTGTTCTTAGTAACTTTTTCCTCACTAGGGTGGCGTAATATAATGATTTTTAGTTTATTATTGATTATGCTTATTGAATCACATAAACAGGTTTTAACTGAAAAGCCACAATGTGAGCACAATTCTCTAGCCATACAAACTCAGGTGTAAATCAAAACTATGCCTAGTATACATGAGCTTAACTCGCAAAGCAGGTTTGCTTTTTGGCTATGAACCGCTAAAGTTGCGATTTATATAATTACGTTTTTAATTAAGGGATAAAGATGACGACAATCACAATTGATGAGAGTGCACTTGAAGGAATGGAATCACTTTTAGGTGACCAATTTGCCGACACCTTAACCTTTTGTTGTAGTGAATTTCAGCGTTTAGGCTCTGAAGTACTTGCAAATCTTGGTTCAGATAATGAAGCAGCAGCAAGGCATGCACACAGTTTAAAATCAAATGCCGCCCAATTTGGTGCCATGAGTTTATCAGCACTTGCGCAAGAAATTGAACTGACTTTGAACCAAGGCGATGTCGCAACAGCACAAGAAAAATCACAAACTCTTGATGAACAAGTTTCAGGTTCAGTCGAAAAATTACAAGTATGGCTTGCTGGCCGCTAAAAACTTGAATTTATTTCAGTTATAACCGCAAAAATCCTCTGGCGTGGTGGCCCCGTACTGGGTTAGTCTTAAGGCTAATTAGTAGAGGTAACCATGTCACAAATCAAAAAGAGTCACAAACTAGACGGTGTCTGTTATGACATACGTGGGCCTGTGCTTGCACAAGCTCGAAAAATGGAAGACGAAGGGCAAAAAGTATTAAAGCTAAACATTGGCAATCCTGCTGCCTTTGGCTTTGATATGCCTGAAGATATGCACAAAGATATCATTCGTAACTTATATTCAGCCCAAGGCTACTGTGACTCTAAAGGCCTCTACTCAGCCCGTGTGGCTGTCTATCAACACTATCAGCAACGCGGTTTATTTAATCTTGATGTCGATAATATTTATATTGGCAATGGGGTCAGCGAATTAATTCAAATGACCACACAAGCATTACTTGATAATGACGACGAAGTGCTTATTCCAGCACCGGATTATCCGCTATGGACAGCTTCGGTAAAATTAGCAGGGGGTAACCCTGTGCATTATCTATGTGATGAAGAACAAGATTGGTTTCCTGATATTGCTGATATTAAATCGAAGATCACGTCAAAGACTAAAGCGTTGGTGCTTATAAATCCGAATAACCCAACTGGTGCGGTGTATAGCGATGATCTGTTGATGGAACTTATCAATATTGCTCGCGAGCACAAGTTATTGTTACTGAGCGATGAGATTTACGAGAAAATCTTGTATGACGGTGTCAGCCACAGCTCGATTGGTGCGCTGTGTGATGATGTGCCAATTATCACCTTTAATGGCCTAGCAAAAACGTACCGCGCGGCAGGATTGCGTATGGGCTGGATGGTGTTAAGCGGTCGTACTAGCATGATGGAAGATTTAAGTCGTGGCCTAGATATGCTGGCATCCATGCGCTTATGTGCCAATGTGCCTGCTCAGTATGCCATTCAACAAGCTTTAGGCGGTGTGCAGTCAATCGATAACTTGATAAACCCTGGTGGTCGATTGTATGTGCAGCGTGATATTGCATGGCGTGGTTTAAATGCCATTGATGGTATTAGCTGTAAAAAGCCTAAAGGGGCACTTTACGCATTTGCGAAGGTGGATACGGCGCACTTTAATATTAAAAACGATGAGCGCATGATTTTAGATTTACTCAAAGCTGAGAAAATCTTATTAGTGCATGGTCGCGCATTTAATTGGCCTGATCCGGATCATTTCAGATTGGTATTTTTACCTAACAAAGATGATTTAACAGAAGCCATGAGTAAGATGCAGCGATTCTTCGCTGATTATCGACAAAGTTAAAAAAAGCGAGCCAAGGCTCGCTTTTTTAATAAGCTTTATCAACACGTACCGTGTTATCGGTGAGGTACACCAGACGTACTTTATCGCCTTGGTTAAACAGCATTTGGTTATCTTTGTCTTGCACAACCATAAACTGTTCGCCGCTTTCTACTTTGATCATCAATTCAACGAGCTGATATTGTATGACGCGACTGTTTTGTTGGCGGTTGTGAGCAACAGAGCCACCAATCATCGAACCTAAAATGGTTGCTACAGTGCGGCCACTGCCGCCACCAAACTGATTACCGATAACACCGCCAATAAGCGCACCACCAAACGTTTCCCAGCCATTGGTTCTGTCTCTGACCAGTTCTTGTTCGGTAATGGTTCGTACTGATTGTACTGAGCCAAATAACACCTGTTGTACTGGTACAGCTTTGTTACGCTGATAGTCAGCATAACTAGGCGAGCTCAGTAATAAACAGCTTGCTAGGATTGCTACTAGGTATTTCATAACCCCTCCTGACTACCAGCCAAAGGTTGATTTCTCACGTGTTTTGCGGATTTCAGTTTCATCAGCCCATTCAACTAGGCCGCTTTTTAAATCCATTAAACGCATGGTGAATTTGTAATACACATCAGCCTTGTCAGCATTTGATTTAACAATGCTCGATAAGTTGCCGTATAACATATATTGCGCACCAACTTGCTGGCCAAAAGCGATAGCGGTATTTGGATCAACTAGTGGATCGACGTTTTGGAAATTAAGTTGTTCGCGCACAGCTTCAACACGGGTCATATCAACAAAGCGGAACTTACCACTGCGTAATAACTGTGTTGAGATCGAATCGGTGATTGATTCAGTATCAATGTGCTCGCTCGTTTTGTTTTTAATACGCTCAACAAACACGATAGGGCGAGTATTTGCTGTCATGGTGCCAACCACAGGTGAAGCAAGTAACGAGTCTGTCATTTGGCTTGCTACTTTTTGTAGATCCGTTGAGCCAAAATTGATATCTGTGGTTTCAACAGCTTGCGCATCACCATAGCTAACAACGGCTTTATTAGCACAACCAGACAGCAACAAAGCGCTTGTCATTGCAACGGCCGCAGCCGACTTAACAGAAAGTAATTTCATTGTAGTATCCTTAATCTTCAAATTCTTGTGCTTCTGTTGACACTTCACGCACTGCAAGCGAGAAGGTGACAGCATTTGCTGTCGGGGCTAGGCCCGGTAATTGGGTCTTAGCAAATCCAAATAATGTAATGGGTTGCCAAGGTGAATGGTTGCCGCGAATAACAAAGCCATCAGCGTCATACCAAGTAAATTGATATTGTAAGTATTGAGACTTTTTATACTGGCTTGCCAGTGTCACAACAACATCGGTTAAGCCATTTGTTTGGCGTGTTTTTACATCTGTAATGGCTAATTTCTTGCCAAGTTCAGGGTTATTAACAATCAGTTGTTGGTTATACTGTTGTGATGCCTGCTCAACACCAATGCCAGAAGTGGTAGGGCGTGAGGAGCAAGCCGCAACAAGTAAAATGGTTAATAGTGGCACTAAGTATTTCATCATTGCTCCTAGAGTTGTACAACATGTGTGTCGTAGTAGTTATTTATAGAGGTTAGGAAAATCAAGGTTAACCCTTGCTTACTAACCGTAAAGTCTATTTCGCCATGTCCCGGCACGCTTAAAGCGTGCTGACCTGCTGACATCGCGTGCTGTGCAATACTCAGTTGACTTGGTAAAGTCGACCAGCTTCGCGTATCAGCTTGCTCTGATGCTATGTTATAAATATTCGCTAAAATATTACCGACATCGCCGCCGCTTCTTGCCAATTCTGCGCGCATCTTTTCTTTTGCTACCAAACGCATTACTTGACGGGTTATTCTGCCAGCACTTTGATCTTTCAAAGTTTTTGCTGCCAGTGCTTCAAGCCTAACAATGGGCGTCAGTGGCAAATTTTCGCCATCAAGAGTCACTGTTTTATTACTGCCCGCATAGGGCGCATCGCGATAAACTGGCATGGCAATACTGTAAAAGCGTGCATCACCCCGGGAGGTATAAATGGGTAATCGTAAATGAAACTCTTGCCTTGCTGGTATCAAACCTTGCTCTGCAATTACAATTACTTGTCCCGTGTTTGTTTGAGTCTGCTTTAACTTGCCAAAGCGTTTGCTAAATTCTTCAAAATCCTGATCAAACCCTTGTTTTTTGGCAAGGCGTAACACTGTTTGCTGTAAGTAGCTATTTTCGCTATTTATTTCGAGTGCTTTCTTATAATCGATATAGGCATCATCAAACTGTTTATCTGCCTCATAAAGTAGGCCAGACAAATAAAACGTAAAGGCATTTTGAAAGCCATTTTTGACATTACCAATTAGCTCGGCCATATCAGGGTAGCCTTCGGCTGCCTGTTCTGCTTGTTGATCAAGTTCAGCTTGATTGTCTTTAAGTGCATCTTCTTGCACTTTATTTGCACGTCTAACTTCAACTAATGCAGATTCAAGTTGTTTATCAAATACATAACTCAGTGCTTTGTAGCTATGCAGCATGGTCATTTCATAGGCTGCTGGCTCATAACCAATCACTGAGTCATTGGTTAATAATGAATTTGTTTGCTCAAGGCCTGCACTTAGCTGTACTTTGGCTGCTTGACGCTTTTTTTCCATATTTTGATAAACAGCTTCAAAGGTCTCATTGGCCTGAGAATTTTGTTTAGCCAAAAACTCAAGACGGGCCGTTTCAAGCTGATTTAACAAATAGTTACTATGGCCTCGGCTGTTACTTGGCAAAAGTTGCTGCGCACTTGCTATGTTATTCTGAGAAACAGCTTGGCGCACAGGTCTTAGCTGCGTCGCATAATCTTGGAATAGATCAGTAATACCTATGGTACTGCAACCAGATAACAGTAGAGCAGCTCCAATAAATAAACGTCGATGCACTGAACACTCCTTTTAAACAATGTACTGAGATTAGCATACGCGGCTTAACCTTCTATGATAAATTATGTAAAAAATCGTAAGTTAATTGTCTAATTTTAGGTCTTATCTTTTTTAAAACCAAAAGGATAACTCATTTGTTGAGCACCATACTGTATACCTTGATTGCACTTTGTGCGTTTGCAGCTAACTCTTTGCTGTGCCGGATGGCATTACAAAGTGGTGATATTGATCCGTTAAGTTTTACAGCCATTCGCTTAGCAAGTGGGGCGTTGATGTTGCTTGGTATACTTATATGGCAAACAACGTTATTGAGATCAAAATCACAATCAGCTCAACCTTTAACCGATAAAGGTAGCAATATCAGTGCGCTTAGCTTATTTGTTTACGCGCTGTGCTTTTCAGTTGCCTATGTTGATTTAAACACAGGCACAGGCGCACTTATCTTATTTTCAGCAGTACAGTTAACCATGATAGGCCATAGTGTTTTAAATAAAGAACCACTCAGTAAAGTGCAGTGGGGGGCTTTGTTTGTCGCTTTTGCGGGCTTTATATACTTAATGCTGCCCTCAGCCACGGTGCCTTCTTTGATGCCTGCAATGCTCATGGCGTTAAGTGGTGTGGCGTGGGGTGTTTACAGTATTCGCGGAAAATCATGCAGCTCACCTTTGCAAGCAACCAGCTTTAACTTTCTAAGAAGTTTAATACTCGTGCCAATTTTAGTGTTTCTAGCCGTGGTTGATTGGCAAGATATTACTGCCAGTGGGGTTTATTTGGCGATAGCTTCAGGAGCGCTTGCATCCGGGCTTGGCTATAGCATTTGGTACATTGCACTACCTAGGCTTAAAAGTAGCCAAGCAGGTGTGGTGCAGCTAACCGTGCCTGTACTTGCCACATTAGCTGGGGTGGTGGTTTTAGATGAGCAATTAACAGCGCGTTTAGTTGTAGCCAGCGCCTTAATTCTTGGCGCTGTACTGGTGTTTTTGATGGCTAAAAAGCGCAGTGTCTAGATTAGGGCGTATTAATATTTAATACGTAGCGTTCATACAGGGTGTTAAGTTCGGCTAGTATCGCTTGTTTGCCGCTCAGCTCACTTTGTGCAATACATTGCTGTAATGTTGTAACTGACAAAAACGCCATCATCTTAGCAGACACACCAATATGACTGATATGCCAAGGCTCAGGAGCAACCCCACCTTTGTACTCCTGATAAGGGCGATAAAAACCATATTTTTCTAGGTTATCGTCAAGCCATGCAGCAAGCTTGGCAAAGGGCCCTGTGGGCGAATACTCATCAGGGGTTAATTGCAGCTGGTAATCATCGTCAATAGGGCGGGTATCGTAAATGTCGAGGTCGGTACCAAAGTGGTGCCTACTTGCCCCAGGCAGTGCTGAGTAAAGCATAATAGCGTGGCACTTTTCAGTATCACTTAGATTTTCTAAATCTACCGTTTGTTGCTCAAGGGTGTAAACCGGTCGAAGGCCCTGAAATTTAGCATTCCAAATAGCACTTTGACGATGAAAATCACGAAAGCTTGAGGCAATTGTCAGATCAATACCAGCTTCTTTTGCTCCTTGCTGCAGAGCTAAAAAATCATCGACAATATCACGATGCAAGCGATGGTTTTGTAGCTCAACTAAATGTGAGCTACTTAACCCCGTGGCGCATTGCTTAAGCTCGGTTGGGTTCATGTAAGCAGTTGCTCTAAAATCACTTCGTAAATATCAGCTAGTTGAATTAAATCATCGGTGCTAACACATTCATCTACTTTGTGAATGGTTTCATTACGCGGACCAAGCTCAATGACTTTGGCGCCCGTTTGCGCGATAAAGCGGCCATCAGAAGTACCACCGGTGGTTTCAAGCACGGTGTCGCGTCCAGTCACCTGCTTAATAGCGTGCACGGTAGCATCAACTAACGGGCCATGATCGGTTAAAAAAGGCAGCCCATTGACAATCCAATTTAGCTCGTAATTGAGGTTGTGTTTCTCAACAATATCAACCACTCGCTGCTGTAGCTGTTGGTGAGTTACTTCAGTACTAAAGCGAAAGTTAAATTGAATCTCAAGTTCACCTGGGATCACATTTCCGGCACCGGTACCGCCGTTAATATTCGAAACCTGAAAACTCGTTGCAGGGAAAAATTCGTTACCTTGATCCCACTCGGTTTGACTCAGTTCAGTTAACGCAGGAGCAGCTAAATGAATTGGGTTTTGCGCTAGATGCGGGTAAGCAACATGGCCTTGCACACCTTTCACGGTTAAAAAGCCAGTTAATGAACCGCGACGACCATTTTTTACCACATCGCCAAGCACATCTCGTGAAGAGGGTTCGCCAACTAGGCACAAATCAATCTTTTCGCCTCGTGCTTCGAGGGTATCGATAACACGGGTTGTGCCGTTGATAAACGGGCCTTCTTCATCAGACGTAATTAAAAACGAAATTGAACCTTTGTGATCTGGGTGCTTAGCCACAAAACGCTCAGTGGCAACCACCATAGCAGCCAGTGAACCTTTCATATCGGCTGCGCCGCGACCATGTAACATACCGTCTTTTACCAGTGCAGAAAAAGGCGGGTGCTGCCAATTTTTTTCAGGACCTGTTGGTACAACATCAGTGTGACCAGCAAAACAAAAATGCGGTGACGTATCGCCCTTACGAGCCCAAGTATTTAGCGTATCGGTGAAAAACAGTGATTCAATATTAAAGCCAAGTTTTTCAAGGCGTTCGTTCATTAACGCTTGGCAACCAGCATCTTCAGGCGTCACTGATTCACGCTGGATAAGCGCTTGAGCAAGTTCAATAACAGGGTGAGTCATTAGGCAAAAATCTCATCGTATTGAGCGGCTTTAAAACCTAAGTGGTATTGGCCATTATGCACAAGTACCGGGCGCTTGATCATCGCAGGTTGCTCAACAAGTAATGCTAATGCAGATTCTTTATCTAGGTTTTGCTTTTGCTCATCAGATAATTGGCGATAAGTTGTGCCGCGTTTATTAACTAAATCTTGCCAATCAATATGCGCTGCTAACTCATTAACTAGCTCAGCACTAATGCCGTCTTTACGGTAATCATGGAAAGTAAATTCTTGATTGTTATCAGTTAAATATTTCTTGGCTTTTTTAATTGTATCGCAATTGCTGATACCGTACATGATAGTCATAAATTCTACTTTTTAGTTACAGTGAGTAATGTGTCTACCCCAGCGGTGACCTGAGATAGTGAATAATAAAGGGGTCCAAGGTGTTGGCTATTGAGAACGCAAAGCGTACCAAGCATAGGGCTGCTCAACTCGCGTAAATCAAAATAGGCTAATCGTTCACCTTGGCTAATTTTACTGCCGTTTAATTTAGCGATATTGGTGTGGTTGATATGTTCTTCAACCGATGAAAACGATAAGTTTAATAAAACTTTTAAACCGTTTTTTGCTTGTAAAATGTATTCTTTACCAGCATTTTTAACTTGTAATAGGGTGCCATCGAATGGCGCAATGATGTTGTGGCTGGTTAGTTCAACACTAATCCCTGGGCCAAGGGTGGCAAAACGAAAAAATGGCTCAGGGTGCTCGTTAATGCTTTTTACACGCCCACTAAATGGGCTTTTAATGGCCATGCAGCGCGCTTTTCTGAGGCTGCGTTCGGGTAAGTATTGAACTTCGTTAGTCATGGCTTATTTAACATCACCTAGCACATGGTAACCGTCTTTTTTCAGAGCTGTAATGGCTTTGGCCATACTTTGCTTTTTCACTAATACATAATCGGTATCGTAAGTAGATAAAGCAAAAATCGAAATCGACGCTTTTGCTAGCACGCCAGAAATGTTCGCCATAATACCAGTCAACGAAAAACCAAGTGGGCCAATGACTTCCAGTGCTTGCCAGTCGGTTTCTTGGTCCAGACTGTCGAGCTGGAAACTACTTGGGCAGACAATAGACAGCTCATCAGCCGTTTTTGCAATAAAGAAAATAGCTTGTTGGAGTAAGGCAGGGTCAATCGTTGCATCGACATCTAAACTATGAATGGTAAGTTCTTCACTATGAAGTTGTAACGTTTGTTTTGACATCTGCGATCCTATCTTTGAAGCCTTTGAATTTATAGTATAGGTAAACAAAGTTAAGATAAAGCGCAATAATTTTGATTGCTGAGGTTTTACTCAATATCGCTGTTGAGGTTGTCCACAGATTCTGTGGATAAATATGGGAATAGGTCAGTATAAAGAAGGTAATAGGCTAATTTATAAGGGTTTTATAAATTAGCCTAAATTTTGAAGGGTTAATTTTCTAAGCTTTCAACTTGCTTAGCTTGAATCGCTGTAAGGGCAATGGTGTAAACAATATCGTCTACTAATGCACCACGACTCAAGTCATTTACCGGCTTACGCATACCTTGCAGCATTGGGCCAATACTAATTAAATCGGCACTCCGTTGAACGGCTTTATAGGTTGTATTACCCGTATTTAAATCTGGGAATACAAACACCGTTGCTTTACCTGCAACCGGGCTGTCTGGTGCTTTCTTAATTGCTACGTTTTCCATAATTGCAGCGTCGTACTGAAGCGGGCCATCAATCACTAAATCAGGGCGCTTTTGCTGGGCAAGTTTAGTGGCTTCACGCACTTTTTCTACGTCAGCACCTGAACCCGAAGTACCCGTACTGTAGCTGATCATTGCAACACGAGGTTCAATACCAAACGCAGCCGCTGAATCAGCTGACTGGATCGCGATATCGGCCAGTTGCTCTGCTGTTGGGTCAGGGTTGATTGCACAGTCACCGTAAACCAGAACTTGATCAGGTAATAACATAAAGAACACTGACGATACCAACGATGAACCCGGTGCAGTTTTAATTAACTGTAGCGGGGGGCGAATCGTATTCGCTGTGGTGTTAACCGCACCCGACACTAGACCATCTACTTTACCTTGTTCAAGCATCATGGTGCCGAGCACCACGTTATCAAGTAATTGCTCTTGGGCAACCACTTCTGTTAAGCCTTTGTTTTTACGAATTTCAACCATAGGCGCAACGTAATCGTTGATCACATCCGCTGGCTCAACAATAGTTACGTTATCGTTAAGCTCAACACCTTGTTGCTCAGCAATACGTAAAATCTCTTCTTTGTCACCAAGTAAGATTGTTTTTGCAATGCCACGTTGGCCACAAATTGCCGCAGCTTTAATTGTGCGTGGCTCATTACCTTCTGGTAAAACAACTGTTTTATTCGCTTGACGAGCTTTGTCTGTCAGTAAGAAACGAAACGCTGGCGGAGACATTTTACGAGTACGACCAACACTTTGCGCTAGGCTGTCTAACCAATCAGAGTCAATGTGGCTGGCGTTGTGATCTTTTACTTTATCGATACGCTGATCATCATCACACGGTACTTCCATATTGAAGTTGTGCAGTAATAAAGACGTGCGCCACGTATCTTCTTGTGTTGCAAGAATTGGCAGGCCGGTATCCATCGCTTGTTCGCATAATTTCATGATGCGATCTTCCGGCTTAAAGCCACCGGTTAATAAAATAGCCCCAAGCTTGGTGCCATTCATAGCTGATAAACAAGCGGCAACTAATACATCAGAGCGATCGCCCGGAGTGACCAGTAATGCACCTGGGGTAAAGTGGCTTAAAATATTCGATACGGTACGGGCACAGAAAGTAACGCGACGTAAACGTCGGTGAGCCATGTCGCCTTCGTTAATAACTTCGGCCTTTAAGTATTCACATAAATCACGCACACGCGGTGCAACGAGGTCGAAATCCCACGGGATTGAACCTAATAATTTAAATGGGTGCTTTCTGAAAATAGGCAGCGATGCTAAACGGTTTAATTCGTTTTCAAGTTGCTCTGGCTCATGAGCTTCAACTAGATCAGCACGGGCACGACCTTCGTCATCTAAAGGTGCATTAACTTTATTGAAAATACAGCCTAACACGCGAGGGTGGTTAACACCGCCATAGTTGCCTGAGGCGATTTCTAAACGGTCTTCAATTTGGTCGTTGCTATCGTTACTAGGCGTTAAAACAAAAACAATATCAGCACCCAGAGTTTGCGCGATTTCACGGTTTACACGGCCTGCGTAAGGCTGACGACGTGTTGGCACCATACCTTCGATAATTGCAATTTCGTCTTCTTTAATGGTGTTTTCAAAGCGCTCGACGATTTCTTCAAGTAAGTCGTCGCCTTTACCATCACCAATCATTTGTTCTGCATAGCTCAAATCGAAGGGAGTAGGCGGATTAATTGGCGAGCCATGAGTAACAATCTGCGTCGACTTTTCAGGGCCTGTATCGCCAGAACGCGGCTGTGCAATTGGTTTGAAAAAGTTCACTTTAAGCGCTTTTTGCTCAAGTGCACGCACTAAACCAACAGAAACAGATGTTAAACCAACCCCAGTTGAAATAGGGATCAACATAATTCTACGTGCCATTAATTAACCCTCCTTTGCAATGCGGGCTGCGTCGTTAGCAATAACCCATTCTTCGTTGGTCGGGATCACAAACGCTTTCGCGTGGGCTTGGCCTTTTGAGATTAAGCCTTCTTTACCAAAGCGAGCAGCTAAGTTTGCAGCTTCGTCACACTCAAGGCCTAAAAAGCCTAATTGGGTGATCACTTTGTCACGAATGATATCTGAGTTTTCACCGATACCACCGGTGAAAATAAGTGCATCAAGGCGTTGTACAGGCACTAAGAATGCGGCGATTTGTTTTGCTAAACGGTAGCAGAAAATATCGAGTGCAAGGTTTGCTTGCGGGTGACCTTCAACAGCGGCTTCTTCAATAGTGCGACAGTCATTTGATAATTCACTAATACCTAACAGGCCACTTTGCTTATTAAGTAAGTCATCAATTTCTTGCACTGAATAATTAAGTTGCTGAGTTAAAAACGTGAATAAACCCGGGTCGATGCTACCACTGCGCGTGCCCATCACTAAGCCTTCAAGCGGTGTCAGACCCATGCTGGTATCAACGCTCTTACCATCTTTAATCGCACACACTGAACAACCATTACCTAAATGCGCACTGATCACATTGGTTTGCTCACGCTCTTTACCTAGCAATTTTGCCGCTTCTCCAGCAACATAATAATGGCTTGTACCATGAAAACCATAACGTCTCACCCCGTGCTCTTTATAAAGCGAGTAAGGTAGGGCGTATAAGTATGCAATATTTGGCATGCTTTGGTGAAATGCCGTATCAAATACAGCAATTTGCGGTAGCGTTGAGAACGCTTGCTGTGCAGTGCGAATGCCCAATAAATTTGCAGGGTTATGAAGTGGAGCAAGTGCCGCTGTTTTTTCGATAGCTGTAAGTACATTATCGTCGATAAGCACAGACTCAGTGAAATGCTCACCACCGTGCACAACACGATGACCCACCGCAATTAAGTTATCTGCCAGACCTAACTCATTAACTAGCTTCACAAGCTCAGCAATGGCTGCATCATGGGCTTGGCCCTTTGCAAGTTCAATAAGTTGTTTTTCACCATTATATTTATATTTGATTGAAGGCGTGTCTGAGCCAAGGCGCTCAGCTAAACCAGAAATAACTTCGTCAGAAGTAGTGGCATCTAAAATGGCAAATTTTAAACTTGAACTACCACAGTTCAGTACTAAAACATGTTGTGGTGAGCAAAGGTGCGTCGACATAGCTAGGTCCTAAAAATACGATATCAGTCAGTGTATATTAAGGCTTGATAATTAGAATTCTTTGCCAGTATAGTAAATAAGTATTTTGTTGCTACACTTAACAAAGCTAGGCTGTAATTATACTAAAGTCTGGTTGACTTAAGCCGATAACATTTTATCTCATTTAGACATTAAACGTTAGTCTCATTACCATTAATTTGGTATTAAAACTAGGACAGGTTTTGCAGGGATTGTATCCGGGAGTGTGTTACACTCGATTGTGAAACAAGATGAAGACCCTAGGAGTGATGATGCAAAAAGGTGTCATGTCACAAGTGCAAACAGGTCGTCAATACGCTAAAAAATGGCCGATGCGACAAGAGCTCGCTCCATTGTTTGCCGAATTTAGAGTGATCAAGGCCACAGATCTGGCTATTACAGTGATGCCAATATTGGCAATGCTGACTGTATTCATGCAAGTTAATTATTTAGGTAGTGATTATTTTCCACAAGCAATCACTATCGCGCTTTTCTTTTTATCACTACCGCTGCAAGGTTTGTTGTGGCTAGGCCGCCGTGCAGAAACTCGCTTAGAACCAGCAATGCTTAGTTGGTACACAGAGCTGCACAGTAAAATGAAAGCGCATGGTTATCAGTCACAATTAACGACTGAAAAACCACGCTATTCAGATTTAGCTCAACTATTAAAAGATATGTTCGAAAAAATGGATAAAGCCTTTACTAAAGAACACTTCTAATCACGAATAAACTGGCTCACATAAAACGATAACGTTACTTTTTGTGGGCCTTGCTGCTCAATCTGCTGCCAATGCTCTGGGCGGAATTTCCACGCAAACGGCGTCATCATAATTAAATGTTTAATCTCATCAACAGACAACAGCACCTGTTGCTCTAATAATGTTGTTGACTCGTTGCTGAAGCCTGCTGGTGGTTCTATCTCTGTATGCGGTTTAACATCGGCATAAATAAACGCTTTTAACTCTTTAAGATGCCAAGGGCCAGGGCTTGCAACAATTAAACTAGCTTGCGGTTTGGCAAGGCGGGCAAGTTCTTGTGCAAATAAAGGGGCAAACACACTAACAAGTACATCCGCTTTGGCATCTGCAAAAGGGGCTTGGCTAATCGACGCGACACTAAAATGCGCATTTTCATACCGCTTAGCGGCGTATTTTACCGCCGGCTTCGAAATATCAACACCATAAACATCGGCACTTGATTGTGCTGCAATTGCTTGAGTGTAAAAACCTTCACCACAGCCTAAATCAATCACTGAACTTGGAGCGAGAGATGCTACTAATTCAGCTATAGCGTGCTGTAAAAACAAATAGTGCCCGGCACTTAAAAATACGCGGCGTGCTTGCACCATTTCAAGGTTATCGCCCGGTTGTTTCGACTTTTTATTTTGCACGGGAAGTAAATTGACATAACCCTCTTTGGCGATATCAAAACTGTGATTATTGTCACAGCGGTACGTTTTATCGGTGAGCGTCAGTTCAAGTTTGCAAAGCGGGCAGTGATAGTGAAGACTCATGAGTCTAAGTAGTCCTTATCATAAAAGGTTTTTACCCAGTAAGGGCGATAGGTGATCAACAAGGTGATTGCCATGCCATTGAGCATCGCTTCAGGAAACCAAATTATGGCACACAGGATCAAATAGTTTTCTGAAATCTCAATAAAACTGTAATCACCAAGCAAGTAATAAAGCACACCACTGGTGAGTATTTTAATACAGGCGATAACAGCTGCGGTTAAAAACGCGCATAAAAAGATATAAATAAAAAAGTGTCTTGGTAAATAGGTATAACAAATTACAAAGCACAGATAGCTCAACGTAATTGGAATGAACGCTGTAAATAACAAATGCACAGGCAATAAACTGATTGGCAATTGTGCAACCAGCACTAACAACAAACTCGCCAAGGTACTTGCAAAAATAGCCAGTCGCCAACCTAAAATTAGGGTCACTGCGGTGACCCCCAAAATATGCAATTCGAGGCCAGGTAATATGCCTGCTTTAATACGCCACAGTACCGCAAGTACAAGGGCACATGCGAGTACACCCACTTGTCTTATCGGTGTTGCCAGCAAATGTGATGCGCTTTGCTTATCAAAGCTGAGCCAAATTATTATAGCCACACAGCTCCACAATGGGAGCTGCCATTGCAGTGTGTCTATCATGCGTTAAATGTTGACCAAATTGGCGCATGATCAGATGGTTTTTCGATACCGCGCAACTCGTAATCAATACCAGACTCAACACAACGCTCAGCAAGAGCAGGGGTTGCTAAGATCACATCAATACGCAGACCGCGGTTGTCATCAAACCCTTTTGAGCGGTAATCAAACCACGAATATTGTTCTGTTTTTTCTGGATAAAGTTCACGGAAGGTATCTTTAAAGCCCCAGTTTAATAACGTGCTTAACCATTCACGCTCTTCAGGTTGGAAAGAACACTTACCTGTTTTTAACCAGCGTTTACGGTTTGGTTCACCAATACCAATGTCGAGATCAGTTGGCGAAATATTAATGTCACCCATCACGATAACATCTTGATCAGGCGTGTGGTTATCTTCTAGATGGGTCATTAAATCTTTATAGAATTGACGCTTATAAGGAAACTTTGTTTCATGGGCAATGTTGTCACCTTGCGGGAAGTAGCCATTCATTACCGTTAAGTCGCGACCATTTTCTTGTGTCACTGTTACGCTGATCATACGGCGCTGTGATTCGTCGGTATCGGTTGCAAAACCTTTTACTACAGATTTAGGTTCTTGCTTACATAACATTGCCACACCGTAATGTGCTTTTTGACCATGAAAATAAACGTGATAGCCCATTTTTTGTACGTCTTCGAGAGGGAAGGCCTCATCGTGCACTTTGATTTCTTGTAAGCCGATGATATCTGGTTGATGTTTATCAATTACGGCCTGCAATTGGTGTAAACGAGCGCGCAGCCCGTTAATGTTAAATGAGATTACCTTCATGGTTTACCTATCTGTATTTTTGATTATTCGTTTAGCGCAATTCTATCATCAAACTAGGGCTTATTCATGAGCAAATTACGAAAATCAAATTGAGTAAATGTTGATCAATTGCTGCTTATTTTAAAGACATTGTTAACTCATTATTAATTATTAAATTAAATAAATAATTCAGTTGATCTACTGATTTTTGTTTATATAATGCGCGCAAACCACCCGTTCATATTATGTACTATTTAAAGGTAAACCATGAAAAAACAATTAGTGATGCTTTCTCTTGCATGTATCTCATTTGGCTCATTAGCAAGCAACCCGCACTACTTTTCAGCTGATAACCGTATCGAATCAAAGTTATGTAGCTTAAGTGCGAACGAAGGGTTTACCGCTGCACGTAAAGAAGCAGCAAAACACGGCATTTCAATGTCACGTTTTTCACAAAGCATTTTATGTAACGGCACAGATATCCGTGAAATTGCTAAAAAAGCACAATCACAAGAAGCAGCAACAAAAGCAGCTGTTGAAGTGTTTGCTAAAAATGAGCAAAAAGAAACTCAGCTTTGTATTACTGCACTTAAGCAAGGTTTAACACCTGTGCGTGAAAAAATTGGTAACTTAAATACCTTAAAATGTAATGGCGAAGCAGTAACAGATTTCGTTAAGCGTTACCAAAACGCAGCTATCTAATCGCGACATTTTAGCGATTTGTAAAAAGCGCTCATCGGAGCGCTTTTTTTATGAAAAAATTACAGCAATCCATGAAAAGCTTTCTAAATCATAGGCTTAACCAAAACTTAACTTAGTTGTAAGTGCTTGATTTTAGTCAATAAGGCATTTTGGCATTCAACTTGAAATAGTCTAACTGAATCTAATCGACTACAAGGAAATGTCTTATGAACAAGTTAACTTTAGCATCAACAATTTTAGCAGCATTAAGCCTATCAGCATGTTCTGCAAGTAACTCTTTAGCAAAAATCGACAGCGATTTTGGCAGCCTAGATAACGACCATGATGGTTATATCTCGAAAGTAGAAGCAGATGACGATGCAATTTGGGAGCATTTCTCAAACATCGATACCAACATGGATGAGCAAATTAGCCGTACAGAATTTAACGCCTACATGCAGTTAAATACAGGCAAAGTGGCAACAGATAGCGAGGTGTCTGAATCAGCATTTAAAGCAGAAATCGCTAAGTTTGACCCGATCGAAAGTGACTTTAAATCGTTAGACAACGATAAAAATGGTTACATCTCTATTGAAGAAGCGGATGACGACGACATCGCAAATCATTTTGGCTACATGGATAGCAACAAAGATAAGCGTGTAAGTCGCACCGAGTTCATTAGCTACATTAGCAAATATGGCAGCGATGTGGCAGAAGATGATGCCCTTGAAATGGTCAAAAAAAGCTAATTTCAATATTTATTCATAAAAATCCCCCAAAGCCAGTGTTTTACACTGGCTTTTTTACAATAATTTTTCCAACCTTGGCTGACTTCTGTCATAATAGTGCGTTAGTGATTTAAAATGACCTTTAGTAGCAATGGCCACAAAACGTATCAGTGATGAACAGTTAGTCGAAATCATAGAAGCCGCGATTTTTGTTGCTGGAAAACCTGTGTCTAAACGTCATTTAAAAGAGACAGTATTAGCTGATTTAAGCGTATCTATGCCACGCATTAATAATGCAATCGAACAGATTCAAACGCATTATCAAACCCGAGGCATCAAGCTTGTTGCAGTTGGCAGCGGTTACAGGTTTCAGGCCTGTGCCAGTTTAGCCCCTTGGCTGGCAAACTTATGGCAAGAACGCGCACCTAAATACTCAAGAGCACTACTAGAAACTTTATCCTTGATTGCCTACAGACAACCTATTACCCGTGGTGAAATTGAACAAGTACGGGGTGTGACCGTTGGCTCAGGAATTATTAAAACCTTATTAGAAAGAGAGTGGATTCGGGTTGTTGGCCACAAAGAAGTGCCAGGGCGCCCAGCGTTGTATGCTACCACATCCGCTTTCTTAGATTATTTTTCATTAGCTGGTTTAGATGAATTACCGCCGTTACCTGAACTTCAGGAGAGTAAAATCAACCAGTTATTGAGCGATCCTTCTGTGAGAGAACTATCTGAATGAGTAATGTAGAAACTGAAAAGTTACAAAAAGTATTAGCCCGTGCTGGCGTGGGTTCACGTCGTGAAATGGAAAAATACATCGATGCCAATCGCGTGAGCGTGAATGGTAAAGTGGCCCGTTTAGGCGACCGCGTAGAAGCAACCGATGTAATTCGTGTTGATGGTCACGTGGTGAAAATCGAAGACAAAGCCGACCGAATTTGTCGTGTACTTATGTATAACAAACCAGAAGGCGAGTTATGTACACGTAAAGACCCTGAAGGTCGTCGTACTGTATTTGACCGTTTACCACGTGTTGATGGCGAACGTTGGATTGCAGTTGGCCGACTAGATATTAATACCGCTGGTTTAATGCTGTTTACTAACGATGGTGAACTTGCTAACCGTTTAATGCACCCAAGCTACGAAGTAGAGCGTGAGTACTCTGCTCGCGTGTTTGGTGAAGTGACAAACGAAACGCTGCGCACTTTAACAAAAGGTGTTGAGCTTGATGATGGTCCTGCGAAATTCTTAAACATCAAACCTATGGGTGGTGAAGGTATCAACCGTTGGTTTAATGTGACTTTAACAGAAGGTCGTAACCGCGAAGTTCGTCGTTTATGGCAATCACAAGATGTTGAAGTATCGCGTCTTATCCGTATTCGTTACGGTAAGCTAGAGCTTGATAAGCGTTTGCCACAAGGTGGTTGGGCTGAGCTTGATTTAGACACGGTTAACTATTTACGTAAAACAGTACAACTTGGCCGCGAAACGCAAACTAAGCTGTCGGTTATTCCTGAAAAGCGTAAAGACAAACGTGCTAAAATTAACCAAATCCGTAAAGCGGTTAAAAAGCACAATCAACGCGCTAAACAAACTAAGCGTCGTTAAAAACTATATTCAAACTTGTTTGCAGGTAAAGCTCTTCACTTGCAAACAGGCATAAAAAAAAGCAGCGATATCGCTGCTTTTTTTATTTCGATTCACAATGCTAATTAAGCATTTTCAACCGCTGTACGTGGGTCAACATATTCCATGTTGAAAGCTTCAGCTACTTCTTTATAAGTAACTTGGCCTTTAATCACGTTTAAGCCTTTTAAGAAATGTGCATCGTCAAGAAGCGCTTTCTTGTAGCCTTTGTTAGCAAGGTTGATGATAAACGGTAACGTTGCGTTGTTAAGTGCGAACGTAGAAGTACGTGGAACAGCACCTGGCATGTTAGCAACACAGTAGTGAACAACGTCATCAACGATGTAAGTTGGATCAGCATGAGTAGTCGCTTTAGAAGTTGCGATACAACCACCTTGGTCGATTGCAACGTCAACGATTGCAGAACCAGGTTTCATTGCTTTGATGTGCTCAGCAGTTACTAGTTTAGGCGCTGCAGCACCTGGGATTAGTACGCCACCGATCACAAGGTCAGCTTCTAGTACGTGTTTTTCTAACGCGTCAGCAGTTGAGTAAAGTGCTTTAACTTTATTACCAAACTGTGCGTCTAAAGCACGTAATACATCGATGTTACGATCAAGAACAACAACGTCTGCGCCTAGGCCAACAGCCATTTGCGCTGCGCTACGACCAACCATGCCGCCGCCGATAACAACAACTTTAGCTGGCTCAACACCTGGTACACCACCAAGTAACATACCACGGCCGTGGTTAGATTTTTCTAATGCTTGTGCACCAGCTTGAATAGACATACGACCAGCAACTTCACTCATAGGAGCAAGAAGAGGTAAACCGCCACGTGCATCAGTTACTGTTTCGTAAGCGATACAGATAGCGCCACTTTTCACTAGGTCTTCAGTTTGTGGAAGATCCGGTGCTAAGTGAAGGTAAGTAAATAGAATTTGGTCTTCGCGTAACATTGCACGCTCAACAGCTTGTGGCTCTTTCACTTTTACGATCATTTCAGCTTTAGCAAAAACTTCTGCCGCTGTTGATAAAATTTCAGCACCTGCTGCTACATAATCTTCGTTTGTGAAGCCAATGCCCATACCAGCATCAGTTTCAACAAATACTTGGTGGCCATGGTTTACTAGTTCACGAACACTCGCAGGAACCATACCTACACGGTATTCATGGTTTTTAATTTCTTTAGGTACACCAATAATCATAGTTTTTCGCCTTAATAGAACGGGGTAAAATTTTTGACTATTATATTCATGACCTGCCAGTGTGTCTCACCTTTTTTAAGTGGTATTCTAGTGATATACTCTGAAAATTAATATATAACAGTTTAAAACTCTGGTTTGCCATATGCACCAATTACTCGACAGGATAGACCGTAAAATTTTAATGGAATTACAGCTCGATGGTCGGATCTCTAATGTAGAGCTCGCGCGGCGTGTAGGCCTAAGCGCCACCCCATGTTTAGAGCGGGTTAAAAAGCTTGAAAGAGAAGGTTATATACTTGGATACAAAGCGGTAGTAGACCCTGCTAAGCTCGGTCAAGGATTATCCGTGTATGTAGAAGTCACTATCACGAAAACCTCACCTGATGTGTTCGAAGAGTTTAACGCTGCAGTTAAAAAACACGACGAAATAATCGAATGTCACTTAGTGTCGGGAAATTTCGACTTTTTATTAAAAACGCGGGTAAATGATATGTCTGAATATCGCAATGTACTGGGTGATATTCTGCTAAAACTACCCAACGTCAGTGAAAGCCGAACTTATGTGGTAATGGAAGAAGTAAAAGGTGAACAAGGGGTCATTATTCGCCCATATATCGCCTAAACTGTTAAAATACACATTGAGTAACAAAAACTTGTTCATTATCAGTCCATCAAGGTTAAGATAAAGTGCATCAAACGGCATTTCCTGCTAAGGTATTTCACTGCTAATCGATAAGTAAAGAATAATAAGGAATAGGGAGCTATGCGCCTAAATGGTGTTCAAAGACTGTTAGAAACGGGGCTAATCATCAGCACCTTTGCTGCAGTATTTATTTTATGTGCATTAATCAGTTTTGATCCTGCGGACCCTTCATGGTCGCAAACCGGTGAATTTGTTAATGTTAAGAATATTACCGGCACAGCGGGAGCTTGGGTTGCAGATATCCTATTACTCACTTTTGGCTGGCTTGCTTATTTAGTGCCTGTTGCTATTCAGTTGTTTGGTTATTTATTGTTTAAACAGCCACACCGTATTTTTCAGCTTGATTACACCACACTTGCTTTACGTGTAATTGGCTTTGCGTTGTTTATTACTTCAGCGACTGCCATCAGCAGCATTAATTTTGATGATATTTATAATTTTTCATCCGGTGGGGTAGTGGGAGATGTCATCGCTACAGCCATGATGCCGACCTTTAATTTTACCGGTACCTCTATTTTATTACTGTGCTTTTTCTTTGCAGGTTTAACCTTATTAACCGGTATTTCGTGGGTACAATTTGTCGATTTTGTTGGCAAATGGGTGATGAAAACATTCTACTTTTTGCGTGAACAATTTTCTGCTTGGATGCACCGTGAGAAAGAAGCCGTTAAAGACGTTACGACTACAGAACCTGATGCAAACTTTGTCGAGCCAGAAAACGAACCTGCAATTGGTTTTAAAGATGCCGAAAAAGATGAGCCAAAGCAGACTAAAGCACAGCAGAAGCCAGCGGAAAAAGCCAATGATGATTTCCAAGGTTTTGATGAACTAGACGATATTCTTGACCAAGAAATTGGTTTTAGTGCCCTTGATGATGAATCTTTCGATACAGTATCAGCACTTAATGCGCTTGATCAAAGCCCCGTTTTAGAACCAGAAAAACCAGTTACAACGGTTGTTTCGCCTGCGCGCCCAATGCCTAAACCAAAACCAGCGTATCAGCCACCGCCAACGGCAAAAGAAAAGTTTGAAGCCTTGCTTGAAGAGCAACCGCCAGCAAATCCGTTGCCGTCGCTTGATTTACTCGATCGCCCTGACAAAGCGAAAAACCCGTTATCACAAGAAGAGCTTGATGGTATTTCGCGTTTAGTTGAAACAAAACTACTTGATTTTAATATTCAAGCTGCGGTGGTTGGGGTTTACCCGGGTCCGGTTGTAACGCGTTTTGAACTTGATTTAGCGCCGGGTATTAAAGTGGCCAAAATCACAGGTTTATCAAAAGATTTAGCGCGTTCACTGTCTGCGGTGAGTGTCCGTGTGGTAGAAGTTATTCCGGGTAAAACCTATGTAGGTATAGAACTACCAAACAAACACCGTGAAATCGTGCGTTTAAGTGAAGTTATTAACGCGCCTAAGTTTGAATCAAACCCATCACCACTGACTATGGTGTTAGGTAAAGACATTGCTGGCGAGCCAGTATGTGCTGACCTTGGCAAAATGCCACATTTACTTGTTGCGGGTACCACAGGTTCAGGTAAGTCAGTGGGCGTTAATGTAATGATATTAAGCTTACTGTACAAATCGGGCCCTGATGATGTTCGTATGATCATGATCGACCCGAAAATGCTTGAACTTTCTGTGTACGAAGGCATCCCACATTTATTATGTGAAGTTGTTACCGACATGAAAGAAGCAGCCAATGCATTGCGTTGGTGTGTAGGCGAAATGGAGCGTCGTTATAAGCTGATGTCGGCACTTGGTGTGCGTAACTTAAAAGGTTACAACCAAAAAGTGCTGGATGCCAAAGAAGCGGGTCAACCGATTCTAGATCCACTGTTTAAAGATACCGACGGCATGGCCGATGGCCCAGCAGAGCTAGATAAACTACCAAGTATTGTGGTGGTCATTGACGAATTTGCCGACATGATGATGATCGTGGGTAAAAAAGTGGAAGAGCTTATTGCACGCATCGCGCAAAAAGCCCGTGCAGCAGGTATTCACTTAGTGCTAGCAACACAGCGCCCATCGGTTGACGTAATTACTGGTTTGATTAAAGCGAATATTCCAACCCGTATGGCGTTCCAAGTTTCAAGTAAAATTGACTCGCGTACCATTTTAGATCAGCAAGGCGCTGAAAACTTACTTGGTATGGGTGACATGCTTTACTTACCGCCGGGTACCAGTGTACCCGTGCGTGTGCATGGCGCGTTTGTTGACGACCACGAAGTTCATGCGGTTGTAGACGATTGGAAAAAACGCGGCAAACCAAATTATATTGATGAAATTTTAAGTGGCGATGCCACAGAAGAAATTTTACTACCAGGAGAAACCAGTGAAGACGGTGATGAAGAGTCAGATCCGCTTTACGATGAAGCAGTATCATTTGTAATTGAAACTGGCAAAGTGTCGGTATCGAGTGTACAGCGTAAGCTTCGTGTAGGTTATAACCGCGCAGCACGCTTAGTTGAACAAATGGAAACATCAGGCATTGTTAGCGCACCAGGTCACAACGGTGCCCGCGAAGTCTTAGTGCCAAATGGTGGAGCAAATTAATGAAAAAAATTAAATACCTAGCCCTAATTGTGGGTTGTTTATTAAGCGGTCAAAGTTTTGCAGACGACAGCGAAGCGTTGCAACAACAACTGGCTGCGATTAAAAGTTTTAAAGCACAGTTCTCACAGCAAGTGACCGATTCGCAAGGCGAAGCTATCATGCAAGGTGAGGGGAATATTGCCCTTCAGCAGCCTATGATGATCCGCTGGCAACAGCAAAGCCCAGACGATACCTTGTTTGTATCTAATGGCGACAAAACGTATTACTTCGACAGCTTTGCTGAGCAAGTAACGATTATGAATACCCACAGCCTAATTGATTCAACACCGTTTGTATTGCTGACTTCAAAAGATCCAGAACAGTGGGCTAAATACCAAGTTGTGGCAACCGATGCTGGCTTTAGTGTCACGCCAAACAAAGGCGTTGAGAGCCAAGTTGAAAAGCTAGACATTCGCTTTAATGCTAAAGAGCAAGGCCTCGCATCACTAACGGTATTAGATACCTCAGGTCAGCAGTCTTTATTTACCTTTAAAGATGCCAAGGTAAACGAAGCTCTGGCGGCTCAAACCTTTGAATTTACTATTCCTGAGGGCGTTGAAGTTGACGACCAAAGCCAAGGTGATTAAGGCTTGAGTAACCTCGGATTTAATTTTGGTCCTGATGTGCGCCCACTAGCGGCGCGCATGCGACCTGAAACACTTAATGACTACATTGGTCAGCAGCACCTTTTAAGCCCCGATAAACCTCTTTACCAAGCGATTCTTGCAGGCCGATGCCACAGCCTTATTTTGTGGGGGCCGCCAGGCGTTGGTAAAACTACATTAGCGCAAATTATTGCAAACCATGCCGATGCCAGCCTTATTCAAATGTCGGCGGTCACAGCGGGTGTTAAAGACATTCGTGAGGCAGTAAGCGAAGCAAAAACAAACCTTGCCGGGCGAGGGCAACGCACCTTATTGTTTGTTGACGAAGTGCACCGCTTTAATAAATCTCAGCAAGATGCATTTTTACCGCATATTGAAGATGGCACCTTTATTTTCGTAGGCGCAACCACCGAAAACCCATCATTCGCACTTAATAATGCGATTCTGTCTCGTGCTCGTGTGTATGTTTTAAAAGCGCTTGAACAAGCCGACTTATTTACCGTCATTGAACGCGCCTTACGTGAAGACGTAGAACTTAGCCAAAAACACATAGACATTGCCGATAACGCTAAACAAGCGCTTTGCCAAGCAAGTGATGGCGATGCACGTAAAGTGCTTAACCTGTTAGAACAAGCGGTTGATTTAACCACTGAGCAGCAGGGAAAATACCTTGTTGATCAACATGTTTTAAGCCAAGTTTTACCAACTCACTTAGCCAAGTACGACAAAGGTGGTGATGAGTTTTATGACTTGATTTCAGCGTTTCATAAGTCAGTGCGAGGAAGTTCACCTGATGGCGCTTTATATTGGTATTGCCGTATTTTAGCAGGGGGTGGCGACCCACTTTATGTGGCTCGGCGTTTATTAGCGATTGCTACTGAAGATATTGGCAATGCTGATCCGCGAGCAATGGAAGTGGCACTCAACGCGTGGGATATTTTTCAACGTGTTGGCCCAAGCGAAGGTGAGCGTGCTATCGCACAAGCCACCATTTACTTAGCCAGTGCCCCGAAAAGTAATGCCGTGTATATGGCGTTTAATCAAGCGCTGCAAGATGCTAAAAATGAGCCGAGTTATCCGGTGCCTGAGCATTTACGTAATGCGCCAACCAACTTAATGAAAGACTTGGGTTATGGCGCTGAATATCGTTATGCGCACAATGAAGAAGGGGCATTTGCTGCTGGCGAAAAGTATTTCCCTGAGGCAATTAATGATCGCCAGTATTACTTCCCAACTGACCGTGGGCTTGAACAAAAAATAAAACAAAAGCTGGACTATTTAAGCCAGCGCAACGAGCAAAGTGATATTAAACGCTATGAATAGCTTGAAACTTTATATGATGATTGCAATGGGGGGCGCTTCAGGGGCGTGTTTACGCTATTTTCTTAGCGAAACCATGTTAAAACTGCTCGGTAGGGGATTCCCTTTTGGCACGTTGACAGTTAATATTCTTGGTTCATTGTTAATGGGCATTTTATACGGCTTGATTGAAAAAGAAATAATCGCTGTTAGCCCCGCTAAAACCTTAATTGGTATTGGCTTTTTAGGTGCATTGACCACCTTTTCAACATTCTCAATGGATTCGTTGTTGCTCTTGCAACAAGGTCACTTTTTTAAAATGGCCCTCAATATCACCCTAAACGTGGTGGTGTGTATATTTATGGCTTGGCTGGGCCTTCAGCTGGTAATGCAAAAAGGTTAAAAATCAAACATGTTAGATTCTAAATATTTACGTCAAGATATCGAACAAGCGGCTGCACGTTTAGCAACACGCGGTTTCGAACTTGATATTGCAGCGGTAACTGCACTTGAAGAAAAACGCAAAACATTACAAGTACAAACGCAAGAACTTCAAAGCGAGCGTAATGCAAGTTCCAAAGCTATCGGCCAAGCAAAAGCGAAAGGCGAGCACGAAAAAGCACAACAGCTGCTTGATTCAGTAAGTAACCTTGGTGATCAACTAGACAGCGTTAAAGCTGAGCAAGACGCAGTACTTGAAGAGCTTAAGCAAATTGCACTTGCTATTCCAAACTTACCTGATGAGTCAGTACCAGTAGGTGAAGACGAAGATCAAAACGTTGAAATTTCAACCTGGGGTACGCCTAAGTCATATGACTTTGAAGTAAAAGATCACGTTGATGTTGGTCAAGACGTAAACGGCCTAGACTTTGAAATGGGTGTTAAAATCAGTGGCGCACGTTTTACTGTTATGCGTGGTCAAGTTGCACGTATGCACCGTGCTCTTACGCAGTTTATGCTTGATACGCACACAGAGCAAAACGGCTACACAGAAATGTATGTGCCTTACCTAGTTAATAGCGCAAGCTTATACGGCACAAGTCAATTACCTAAGTTTGCTGGTGACTTATTCCACACCTTAGGTTTAGTGGATGACGACGGTCAGCA
The DNA here is from genome assembly GCF_005886115.1 of Pseudoalteromonas sp. S4492. Taxonomy (NCBI): domain Bacteria; kingdom Pseudomonadati; phylum Pseudomonadota; class Gammaproteobacteria; order Alteromonadales; family Pseudoalteromonadaceae; genus Pseudoalteromonas; species Pseudoalteromonas sp. S4492. Next base: position 27,470 of record NZ_PNCP01000064.1, on the reverse strand, counting down.
ACAACCAGGTTTTAGCTTAATTCCTACAGCTGAAGTACCACTTACGAACAGTGCTCGTGACGAAATTTACGACGAAAGCGACTTACCAATTCGTTTAACTGCGCATACGCCTTGTTTCCGTAGTGAAGCAGGTAGCTATGGCCGTGATACACGTGGTCTTATTCGTCAGCACCAATTCGACAAAGTTGAATTAGTACAACTAGTAAAACCAGAAGATTCAATGCAAGCGCTAGAAGAGCTAACAGGTCACGCTGAGCAAATCTTACAAGCATTAGAACTTCCATACCGTAAAGTGATTTTATGTACGGGTGATATGGGCTTTGGTGCAGCAAAAACTTACGATTTAGAAGTATGGTTACCTGCACAAAACACTTATCGTGAAATCTCATCATGTTCTAACATGGTTGATTTCCAAGCACGTCGTATGCAAGCGCGTTTCCGTCGTCAAGGCGAGAAAAAGCCAGAGCTACTTCATACACTAAATGGTTCAGGTTTAGCGGTTGGTCGTACACTGGTAGCAATCTTAGAGAACTACCAACAAGCTGACGGCTCAATTGTTGTACCAGAAGTATTACGCCCTTACATGGGTGGCTTAGAAGTTATTAAATAACATTTAAGTTCATAACGTTTAAAAACCGTATTTGTGTAAGCAAATACGGTTTTTTTATGCCTAGCAATAATAATTAATTGCGGTATACAGTAATTTTAGTAGACTGAAAAACGTACAATAAATTTTATTAGTACTCACTCACAATACACGAAGGACTGCTGTTATGAAAAAACTACTCGCCGTAGCATCCGCTGCTTTGTATTTAGCAAGCTCGGTCGCTTTTGCTAAAGACAAACCTAATATTTTAATCATATTCCCCGACGATGTTGGCTGGCAAAACGTTAGTGCTTATGGACTTGGTACCATGGGTTACAAAACGCCAAACATCGATAAACTCGCTCACGAAGGCGCAATGTTTACCGATCATTATGCGCAGCCATCTTGCACAGCTGGGCGCGCAGCCCTTATTACCGGTCAATATCCAATTCGTAGTGGCATGACAACGGTAGGCCGACCTGGCGCAGAGCTTGGTTTAAAAGCGGGCTCTTATACGCTTGCTGAGGTTTTAAAAGAGCAGGGTTATGCAACAGGACAATTTGGTAAAAACCACTTAGGTGATCGCAACGAGCACCTACCTACAGTTCATGGCTTTGATGAATTTTTCGGAAATTTATATCACTTAAATACTCAAGAAGAGTTTGAGCAACGTGATTACCCAAAAGATCCTGAGTTTTTCAAAAAGTATGGCACCCGAGGCGTTTTACATACTTACGCCACAAATGTAGATGACAAAACAGTGGACCCACGTTTTGGTAAAGTAGGTAAGCAAAAAATTAAAGATACTGGCCAACTCTCTCGTGAGCGAATGAAAAATGTCGATAAAGAGTTTATGGACGCAAGCATAGACTTTATTAAACGAGCGCAAAAAGCTGATAAACCTTTCTTCGTTTGGTTTAACCCAAGCCGTATGCATATGTACACGCGTTTAAGTGATGAAAGCCGTTATTTGGCAGCAGACTACACTACAGAGCATGATTTATACGGCAGTGGCTTGATTGAGCATGATCAACAAGTGGGTGAGTTAATGGCTGCGCTCGAAGAGATGGGTGCCCTAGATAACACCATTGTGATTTATTCTACTGATAATGGCCCTGAGCACAGTGCACGATTACATGGCGGTACAACACCGTTCCGCGGTGAAAAAATGACAACTTACGAAGGCGGTGTACGCGTTCCTATGATTGTTCGCTGGCCAGGTAAAGTTCCAGCAAATACCGTATTAAATGGCATTCAGTCACACATGGATATTTATACAACCCTTGCAGCAGCAGCGGGTGAACCAAATATCGTGAAAAAAGCGCTTAAAGAACACAAGCAACCGATTGATGGCGTAAACAACTTAGATTACTGGTTAGGTAAAACGGACGAGAGTGCGCGTGATAGTTTTCTGTATTATTACGAATCGAGCATTAAAGCTGTGCGTTACAAACAGTGGAAACTTCATTTCGAAACAAGCGAAAACTATTACGCTCAGTACGAAAAACAAAAGTTCCCGATTATCTATAACTTACGCATGGACCCGTTTGAAAGCTTTGATGGCTTAACTGACCGTTCCGACATAGTGCAAGCTAAGCAATGGCTAAATGAGCCTGTGCAACACTTACTTGGTGAGCATATTCAGTCATTATCAAAATATCCACCACTACAAAAAGCGGCTAGCTTCGACTTTAGTCAGTTAATGGAACAGTTGATGTCTGGTAAGCAGTAACACTCACTAAAACGATTTATTGAGTTTTAATTTAATCAAAGCCGCATAGGGAAGCTAATATACAACTATGCGGCTTTTTTATTTTTGAACTAGTACAACTAAAAGAATTTGAAATAGGTTTTAACTAATCGTTTGGTGATTTTAATTCTAAATTTCCAATCTTTATATTCTTCCACTTGGGTTTAACCGTTTCGATTTGACCACTTTTGATTAATTCTTTGATGTAGTTATCTTTACCAGAGTTAGATGTAGTCATGTATTTTGCAACCCATTGTCCATGTTCTATCACCCACATATCTGCATTTGTTAATTCGTTACTCTCTTCAATTGCAATAAACTCAGGCTTGGTATCATCATCTAAATCTATTGCAATTAAGTAATAATCTTTCGTTTGATAAATAGACCACTCATATTGTGTTTCTCTTTCGTAAAAACTCTTTACGAGATCGGCAGGTATACTTTCCTTGCTTGGCCAGTAAGTTATCAAACTTTCAAAGTTGGTAAATGATCTGTTTTTGTTGGCAAGTTTATGATTTATATACATACGTTCAATAATTGCAATGTGCTCTTTAGGTAGAGTCTTTGATTCATTAATGAGTGTTTGCAGTTTTAAGTAGCCCTGACGACCTAGTGCATACCCAAAATAATAATAATCAAACTCTTCGAAATTGACTTTACCTTCATCTAAACGAGCGATTTGGCTATTCGCAGAGATTTGCTGAAAATTTAAAACAGGGGAGTTTACTAATAGCATAAGAGTGAGAACAATAAAGCCCATTGCAATGTTTACTGAGCCTAGAGTTTCTAACCATGCGTCTCTTTTTTTTATAATGCCTATCAAGTAACCAAAGGAGAAGCTAGTAAGAACAGACCAGACTAAAATAGCCCAACATCTATCAACAGTTAAGCCATATTGTTCGATTCTAAGCCAAAGTCCGTAAGCAGAAATTAGACTGTAAATGGGTAGTAGCGCAACACCTATAAAAATAAGGCGGTGAATAAGTAGACTATAGGGCTTATGCCCTGATCCGTACTGATATACCGCATTTACGCAGAAAAGAGTAAGCGCTTGTAACCACAAAATCAATAAACTACCAGAACCGGTTTTCCATAAAGAACTCAATCCAGTAAAAGGCAGGGTAACTAAAAACCCTAAAGAGATAACTGTAAGCGTAGGCAGCATAAAGTTAAGTAAAGTTTGTAGCATCGTAGAAACAGTTTCGACGGTATGTATTATTTTTCTAAAAATGAAGACCGCAAAGCCAAATGCAATATTAAGTACAGGAATGACAAACCAATCTTTTTCTAAAAGCTCCTTGAAAAAATTAATTTCAAGCACCGCAAATAAACTAGCACCTAAATTTAAAATTCCCCAAAGTGCTCCAATGAATAGGCAGCTAAAAGAGAAAACAATGAAGTTTTGCCAAGAGAGCTCAACTAACGAGCTGTAACTAAATTTCTTATTATCGATGTATTGTTGTACATACATAAGTACTTTAAAACAGGCAATTAAAGCTGTAAAAATAAACACTGAAATAATATTGCTATTGTTTATAAATGCTTTTGGTTCTTGTTGAAAGCCTACATAAGCACCTAAAAGGGATAAAGTAATTGAGAATGGCAGTAAAAATTTTATTGTATCTTTTAAATTTGTCTTGGTAATACATAGAGAAACTAAAAGAGGAAAGCTTATAAAAAAAGTTACTAATGAAAATAACCAAACAGGGCTTGTTCCGGGCCAAAATTCATTTTCAGCACTACGATAAAGCAACGTAAGAACTATACTTTGAATAAGTGAGAACGAAATTATAAGGCGTTTGGGTAAGTGAGTATCCATAGTTTTCTTTATTATAAGTTTTTAAAAATGTGCATTTTCGAGTACATCAGAGACAAATTTTGCTGCCTCGCTATATGTTCTACCACCCAAGTTTCCGTGGCTACCTTCGGGTGACCAGCTACCAACAACACCAATGACAGGATCATCGTCGCCAAAGCTCATTGTCTTCTCGTAAGTATAAAACTTAAACCCATCGTTAGATTTTAATATTAAAACAAAAAAACAGTTTGCCATGGCAATTGGTTTTGGGAATTTAATTAACACAGCGTCTTCTAACACTTCACTACTAATGCCGTTTGCATATTCAATCGAGATAATATCTGTTGCTACTGTTTTTAAATGACTCAAGTCACCTTTTAACAGGTCATCATAAAATTTCCCCTCTGTTGTAAAAGTCCATTCGGGGAGAATTTTATGTTGAAAGAAATAAATCTTTTGAGACTTAGGTACTTCTGTGGTTTGCAGCGGTTTTGTTGATAAGTCTTGCTCGGGAGTAGAATTACAACCACACAGAAAAACAATAAAAAATAGTAAATATACTTTCAAAATAACTCCTTTTAATAAGCTGTACGTCAAAGGCTTAAGTTTATTGTTTGTTACTGGAAAATTAATTTTTATTAAGCTGTTCCCATATTTCCACTACAAACATCTAAAGTAAACAGGTAATTGAAGTAACTGAAAATATTTAACTAAATTCAGATTATTAGGCAATGAAACTCAATAATACAGTGCATGTATTGCAACAGTAGAGCAGCACATTGGCTATTTTCAACAAGGACTTGCTCAAGAATATAGATAATGTCGTTGATATATTTCTATTCGCCTGCGAGCCACTGCGCCACCAAGGTGAGTATGACTTTGCAAATAGCGACTTACCAAAACGCATTAAGGAACTTGGCCTTAAAATGAGCACCGCTTCAGAGCATTGGCACGCACCACCGGTAGATGCCTTGTTCGTTCACAGAAAACTAGCAGGCCTGTTTTTAATCGCCGTAAAGCTAGGCGCAAAAGTGAATGTGAACAGTATTTTTAAGGAGTTTGAAGTACAGATGGATAAATAATTGAAAGGAGTTTGAAGTACAGATGGATAAATAATTGAAAGGAGTTTGGGGTAACTTATTTTTGCCCCAGGATGAACGACGAGCGCATTTTCTGAATATCTTTAAGTACTAATAGAAAAATTAGAGTTGGCGATGCTTTAAGTTATTTGTTACTAATAGACTTATTTATACATGCGCGTAACATCGGCAGAAAGATACGGGACGAGCGCACTATAAAATTGTTATGTGCTAGGAGGTTTCCGTTGCGTGTCGCTTTGCTTTTGATGTTGATTATTCTTTTCGGATGCTCAGAGCAACAAAATATTGATATTCAAGCAATCAAAGAGGCGAAAGACGCGTGGAATGTAAAAATTGGCGCCCAACTTCAAGCATCTACTGACTATTCTGATTTAGAAGTTTGGCTAAATGCTCATGCTATGAAAAATGATATGCAAAAAAACTTTGGTGGTGATTCAAATTCAGCCGAATTAGAGAGATTAAAAAGCAAGATAGTCCCTAATTGCTATACCAGTTTGTTTTTGCGCTTTGCAGTGAATGATTCATCCCAAGTGGCAAGTCATAAAATTAGTGCTACTCAAGTATGTAGGTATAAATAAAGCACATAAAAACGCATCAATGAATGGACGTCTAAAGCTTGGCTAGCGCTCATTCCTCGCTAATTTTAGCAAGCTTAATCCGCTCATTATGCGGGCTTTGGCTCTAATAGGTCGGTGATGGATATACCAATTGAAGATGAATTAAAATCTATTTGTATTGAGATAGTTAACCAAGACTACTCAACTCATCAATGGCTTGAAATAGAGTCGAGCGATATGTTTCAGTCTCCATCGTTTGTTGGTGGCTTTGACGCTGATGAAGTGGAGTTTTGCTTTAGTTATTTCGATGAGAATCGCACTGAATTTTGGTTTCAGTTTACTTTAGACCAAGCAAAGTCAATTTCAAAAGGTGAAAGCGTTAAGTTGTCAGGTTTAAAACCTGAATAAAAACACATAACAAGTGCCCAAACCAAAGGACGCAAAACAGCAGGCTTGTGCTTCTTCGTCGCCAATTTTAGCCTGCTATTTTGTGCCGTTTACGGCAAGCGTTATATTGCAAGGGGAGCTATGCGTAATCTAATCATTATTTTAGTCGCTTCGGCACTAATATCTTGCGTTGGAATTCCTGCTGAAATTTTAAAATCCAAATCAGCTGAGTATAAATTTCCTATTCTGCCTAGTACCGAAAGTACAATCGTATATCTAATATCTCCGGTTGCATACCAAGAACCGAGTGCGTACCAACAAGTAAAAGTTAACGGCATTAATAGTAAGCTATATTTTGGAGCCTACAGTTCAATTACATTAGCCGAAGATGCAACTATACAATATCGCTTCAATCACCATTCAAACTTGGTTGATGCTGGTCAATGGAATCAACTTAAAGTAGCAGCTAATAAAAATGAGCTATTTTATGTATTAAAGAATGGTTTATTTACTCAAGTATCTAAAGAGCAAGCTGTCGCTCAAATTGTAACCATTGAATATCGGTATTGTGAATATAAACCAAAGCCTTGTGAGCCAATGGTTTACAATGCAATATAACAATCGCACTAAGGGTGGACGCCAAAAGCTTGGCTGACGCTAATTTTAGCCTGCTATTTTGCGGCGGTTAGGCAAGCGTTGCTGTTACCCGAATATTTTAGGAAAGGATTTATTATGAGAGTTGGCTTTTTATTAATACCGTTAATTGTAAGTGGTTGTGCAGGCTTACCTAAGTATAAAGCTCCTCTAGCAAACCAGCCTACAGCGACACTAAAAATAAATCATGATTTCAATGCGCCTTTTCTTGGTTACTCTACATTTGTAAATGTTCACTCTGAAGAGGAATCATGTGGAAAATCGTTTGGTGCGGAAAGTGCAGCTCAATTAGTTATTTTGGATGACAGTAATCCTTTAATTTCGCCATTAAATCCAGATGGCGTAAATCTTGTTGCTGATAAAAAATACACCTTCATGATTATGTCTGTTGCAGGCATGAGCAATTGTACAACTTACGCTTCATTCAAGCCAAAAGCAGAGCAGAATTATGAAATAAACGTGTCGGGTAAGTTAGGTGCTTATGACTCATACTGTAAAGCTGAATTAGTCCGTATTGATGGAAAATCAAAAGAAGCTTCACCTATGCAATTCGATTATTATGGTAATTGCAGAGAATCGAATAACTAACACATAACAAGGCACTCAAGCAACGACGCAGCAGAGCTTATTGTTATGTTTTAATGGAGGAGTGGTGGACTTAGGAAACTGGGATAGCGCAATTATCAAAAGCCTGTCATGGGTAGCCTTAGGAATAATCGTAATAACTTCGGTTATGGCTTCACTACCTACAACCGCTAGTGATATTGCTGACTTATTTGTATCAAGTTTACTTTTTCTAGGTGTCTATTTACTTGTATCGTTGGTCGGGTGGCTATGTGTCGGCTTTCCTGTTCATTGGGTAATTTGTAAATATGCAAATGCTTCCTTCAAGATCTATATGGTAGTTAGTATTCTAGTAAGCTTAACGTTGTATTTTGTTCAAAGTCAGGATTCTGTATTATTTGCGCTGACTGCATTGTCCCAAGCAATGATATTTAGGTTCTATGTGTATAAGAAAACCTAACAAGCTGTTTAAGCATGGGACTGCTAAAGCTTGGTTCGATTTCGCTACCTTTGCATTTTAGCCAAACATTAATCAGCCCCTAACTGGGTGTTACCAAGGCCTTTCTTTTATAGAGCCGTCCTTCGTCTGTTCACAATTGCTTTTCTATTTCGTCAAAGAATATAGCTTTTATAGTCAGGAAAACGATCCTATAGCTCGTTCTTGTCCTAAGAAAAAGCTAAAGCTCCTGCATTTTAGTAGTATTGGCAATTACTTAAGAAGTTTGTTACAAATGAGTCATTCAGAAAAGCGAGCGATACTGTGGTAGAAAAACACTCGATTTGCTCGCTATAAACATGTTAGGTTTTTAATGGACACCGAGCAATATATTCAGAAATTGTTTGACGACTCTGGTTGGTATGAAGGAAGAAATGTAAAAGTACAAACTAATGTTTTGGATTTATTTAAGCCAGCATACAAAAACGCAATAAGAGTTCTAAAAGAATACGGAGGTCTAACCGTAGGTGAAGTCGCTCCAGGTCGAGACTTTTCAGCGAGTGAAATTTGTTTTTACTCTAAAACTTTTGATTTAGGCAAAGAGTTTGATAAATATTGGACTAACATAAATAGCCTCTTCTCTGTTGCCGCAGCTCATCGAGATCACATGCAAATAGTTGTTGATGAATTTAATAACTTTTATATCTTTACAGATCCAGATGAGCAATTATATTTCGGTGGCTCGTTTCAAGATACAGTTAACAAAGTCTTACTTGGTATAAATTACGGAAATGCGCTAAGCAAAACCTAATTAAGTAATTATGAAAAGGACGCAAAACGCTTGGCTTGCGCTCCTTCGTCGATAATTTTAGCCAAGCTTTATCCGCCCTCTATGTGGCGTTAGGGTTACAATCAGACAATGAAGTGGACTGAACCTTGGGTTAAATCAATCCAAAATCAAGAAAGATATAGCCTCATTTCAAAAGGGGTGTTAATCAGCTGCCTCATTTGGACGTTGTTTTTCGTTTTTTTGGCAGTTGTAAGTCTGTTGACTAAAGATGACTTTATCAATCATCTGGTTAAAACAATTTGGATTGCGCCTGCAGGAGGTTTCATTTTAGCTTGGGGCATGTATACGATCAGGTGGCTGTCACCAGTTAAAATTGATTCCGGCCCCAAAGGTATTATTAGAATCAAAGCAGATAATATAACTTCGATACCTTGGGAGCTGATATCTTCGTATACGTTTATTGTTGACGGCATAGTTTTAAGTTTACGGATGATAGTGAAATTACATTTTTATTACCGAAAGATATAGATCGAGATTTAATAGCAAAAGAACTTGAAGCACACTCAATCAAAAAAGGTGCTTTATAACCTTAACAAGGTAATTAAATCGAACAGAAAACATCAGGCCGTGTACGCTCTAAATTGTAGCCTGCTATTTTGTTCCGTTTATCACTGCGTTAGGCATCAAGGAAAGTATGGGCGATAATATGAAGGTCGGAGACTGGGTCAGAAGCTATGGTTCAGGGATATGGAGAGTTCATCGAATTCTAGAACTCAATGATTTTGATATTCAAAGTCAAACTAACAAACCTAGAACTGTTGTTTTCTCTTCACGCTTTGTAAACGACGCTTATAAGCGATCCTTTGCAACAGAATGCTGTGATTCAGCATTTGTTTATCATTTGCAACAAGCAGAGCGAGATGAACTCGATTCATTTATCGATCAGAATATTGATTTATATACTAAATTCAATGCTTATAAACCAAAACCCATTAACGCTATCTACAACGCAAAAATAAAAATTCCAGTTTCAAAAAGTAAATCAGAGTTGGAAGATCTCTTAATTAGTTACCAATCATTATTTTTAGAGCAACTCTTTTGTCAGTTGAATTCTTCAGGTTTAGCATCAAGTGATAAAAAAGGTTGGACGGCACAATTTGTAGCTAAAGATCATGAGGCTGTTGATGGTAAATTAGTGTATAGCTTTTCAACGTTATTAACGTTTTAGATTTTATAGAAACTAAGAATAGTATGTAAGTTTTTGATAGGGATAAGGAAAAATGGTCGGCATAGCAGGATTTGAACCTGCGACCCCTGACACCCCATGACAGTGCGCTACCAAGCTGCGCTATATGCCGACGTTGCAAGCCATAGTACGGCTTTTTTTATAAAAATCAATATCCCCGCAGTTCGATTGCTTGTTTATTGTTCAGGTAATCCACATTAAATCAATGGGCTAGAGGTTAATCTAGCCAATCGTTGATCGTTTTGTACATAAAGTTGCGTATTAATGGTTGAGCATCGGCATTAGGGTGCAGGTTATCGTTTTGCATAAGTTCTGGGCGACCAGCAATGCTAAGCATGAAAAAGGGCATGAGTTCAGAATCTGTTTCGTCGGCAATGGTTTTAAAGCTATCGGTGAAAAGTTTGGTATAACGCGGGCCATAGTTTGGGGGAATTTGTACTTCCATTACGGCGGTTTTTGCCCCAATTTTTTGGCTTTTTGCAATTAAATCACGTAAGTTAGCTTGCAGGCGTTTAATAGGGAAACCTCGTAAACCATCGTTTCCGCCAAGCTCAATGAGTACATGAGTGGGTTCAAATTCGCTTAGTAACGCGTCGAGTCGTCTTAGGGCACCGCCTGTGGTTTCACCGCTAATACTGGCGTTTACTAGGTATACAGATTGGTCTTTTTCATCGTACTTATCTTGTAACAATTTAACCCAGCCTTGCTCTTGTTTAAGTCCGTAAGCGGCGCTTAAACTGTCACCTAGAATTAAAATTGTGTTGTCAGCTGCTGCCGTAAGTGGTTTGATTACTAACAGTAAAACGAATATAAAACGTAGGATTGGATGCATCATATGTCAGCGCTTTCTCAATTAAACATCATTCAAGTTAAAGGACTTTCTAAAACGGTCACCACGGTTGAGGGCGACCTGACCATCCTCAGTGACATCAGCTTTAATGTCAAGTCGGGCGACTCAGTTGCTGTGGTGGGCACCTCTGGTTCGGGTAAGTCTACTTTATTAAGTTTATTAGCAGGCCTTGACCAATCAACCGGCGGTAGTATCCATTTAGACGGAGCCGCATTACATGAATTAGATGAAGAAGCACGCGCAGCACTTCGCGCTGAAAAAGTAGGATTTGTATTTCAGTCTTTTATGCTTGTACAAAGCTTAACAGCTCTTGAAAATGTAATGCTTCCGGCAGAACTTGCAGGAAGCAAAGACGCTAAGCAGCAAGCACTTGAGTTACTTGATAAGGTAGGCTTAAGCCATCGTGTTGGCCATTACCCGTCGCAATTATCTGGTGGTGAGCAGCAACGTGTAGCAATTGCGCGTGCATTTATTGGCACACCGAAAATCTTATTTGCCGATGAACCATCAGCGAACCTTGATAGCAAAAACGGTAAGTTAATTGAGTCTTTATTATTTGAACTAAATAAAGAGCACGGCACGACACTCATTTTAGTAACCCATGATGAGCAGCTTGCACAAAAGTGTCAGCAAATTTTACATATTGAAGCAGGGCAGTTAGTTACTGTAAAAGAAAGCGAAGGAGTGCAAGCGAATGTGGGCTAAATTAGCACTAAAACTGTTTTCACGTGAGTTTAAGCGTGGCGAATTAACAGTGATCAGTGCTGCAATAGCCTTAGCTGTTCTCACTGTTTTAACTCTGTCCATGGTTACCGACCGTATTGGCCAAAGTATTGAAGAAAAAAGCAGTGCTTTTATTGCTGCTGATCGCGTTTTAGCAAGTAACCATGTTTTACCTGCCGAGTTTTTAGAAAAAGCCAACCAAGATAACTTACGCACCGCAAAAATAACCTACTTCGACACCATGTTATTTGCAGGTGACGAAATGCAGCTTGGTTCGGTTAAAGCGGTATCAAACACCTATCCGTTAAAAGGTGAGTTAAAAGTAAAAACTAGCATGACTGGCCAAGCAGAAGTAACAACCGAGATCCCAAGCCGTGGTGAAGTATGGTTAAGTGAATCGGTGTTTTATGCGCTGAATATTAACGTGGGCGATAAAGTAGAGCTTGGCGCAGCTACGTTTACGGCTAGTCATGTTGTAGCTGAAGAGCCAGATGCGCCGTTTAATGTGTTTTCAAGCAGCCAGCGGATCTTAATCAATGAAGCAGACATTGCTGTTACAGAGGTAATTCAGCCGGGGAGTCGGGTATTTTACCGTCAACTTTATGCTGGCGACAAAGACAATTTAGATGCCTTTTATGCGTGGTTAAAACCACAAATGAAAGAAAACCAAAATTGGTATGGTGTTAAAGACCGCCAGTCACCAATTTCTAATAGTTTAAATCGCGCTGAGAGTTACTTATTGCTAGCAGGTTTGCTTGGCATTATTTTAGCTGCTGTTGCTATCGCGGTATCGGCAAAACGGTATTGTGAACGTCAGTACGACCCAGTTGCGATGATGAAAACGCTTGGCGGAAGTCGCGCTATGATCCGTAAAATCTATTTACTGCACTTAAGCCTTGTATGTTCAATGTCGGTGATTGTGGGTTTACTGATTGGTTATGGTTTACAAGCGATTGCCACTGATTATTTAGCACAAACCATGGGTTCAGCACTGCCTAGTGCATCGGCAAAACCTTGGATCATTGCAATTAGCACAGGCGTGATTTGTGCGGTAATGTTTTCGATTAAACCGCTACTCGATTTATTTGATATTCCGCCGCTGCGTGTACTTCGCCGTAACTTAGGTGACCGTTTATTGGTAAGTAAAGTGCACTTGGCTATGTCGGCACTTACTGTGTTTTTATTGATGTGGTTATTTAGTAATAACATCAAAATAAGTGCAATTTTGTTCCTTTCGACGGCATTTTTAATTGCTGTGTTATTTGGTCTATCAAAGGTTATTTTTGGTGGTGGCCGCAAACTTGGCTTGAGTCCGGGCAATAGTTGGTCATTGGCGATTGCGTCAATTCAAAAGCGTGCCAATGTGAATGCGGTACAATTAATTAGCTTTGCTTTGGCTATCAAGCTATTACTGTTTTTAATTGTACTTAAGAACGACATGATTTCGGACTGGCAGTCTCAGCTTCCTGAAAATGCACCTAATTCATTTTTAGTGAACATTACTGAGCAAGAGTTAGAGCCTATTACGAGCTTCTTAGCACAAAACGATATGCCCACGTCTGATTTCTATCCGGTTGTGCGTGGTCGCGTAAATGCCGTTAATGGTGAGTTGGTTGCCCGCGAAGTATCGCAAGAAGACAACGAAAAGAAAGACGAAGAAGCCCGCTCTGGTATTGGCCGTGAGTTAAACCTAACTTGGCGTAAAGACTTACCTAATCAAAACGAGCTTATCGACGGTGCATGGTTTAGTGAAAACTCTGTTGCCGAGGCATCGGTCGAAGAGTCGATGCTTGAACGCCTTGATGTTAAAATTGGCGATACGCTTACCTTCTTAATTGGTGCACAATCATTCGATGCAAAAATTACCAGTGTGCGCAAGGTTAATTGGACAACGCTTAAACCTAACTTCTTTATTATTTTAAGCCCTGATGTGCTAGCGAGTTTTCCTGCTACTTATATTTCATCAGTGAATGTAAAAGCAGAGAAAAAACGAGAGTTTAATGAGCTAATGCGTCAATACCCCACGGTTAACGTGATAGATGTTGAGAGTTTCATTAAACAAATTCGCTCAACCATAGAGCAAGTATCGTTAGCGATTGGCTTTGTACTCGCGATTGTGGTTGCCTGTGGCGCTTTAGTGCTTATTTCGCAAGTGCAAGCAAGTTTAGGCGAGCGAATGCAAGAGATTGTTATTTTGCGAACCTTAGGTGCCAAAGGGCGCTTAATTAAAAATGCCACCTTATATGAGTTTTTATTATTAGGCGTTACCGCAGGCTTAGTGGCTGCCATTGTCAGTGATATTGCCCTGTTGATAGTGCAAAAACAGATGTTCGATTTAGCAGGTAAGTTCCACCCTCATATTTGGGTGATTGGCCCAGCAGTCGGTGGCTTATTCGTGGCATGTTTGGGCTATTTGATGATAGCCCGCACAATGCGAAAAAATACCCAAGGCTTATTACGCTCGCTCGCGTAAATGTCTTACTTAAAGGTTGACTATAAAATGCTCGCAATTGCGGGCATTTTTTATGAATTGCAATTGGTTACTGGTAATTTATACAGTGCTCTGGCATTATTAACCGCAGATAATAATGATAATAGACGGGTCAGTTAGTTGGCGATTATTTTAGGGATTGATCCTGGTTCACGATTAACAGGGTACGGCGTGATTGCTCACCAAGGTGCTAAGTTCACTTATTTAGGCAGTGGCTGCATTAAACTGGCCGATCATGATTTTCCTGTACGCTTAAAAATGATTTACCAAGGGATCAGTCAATTGGTAGAGCAATTCTCCCCAGACAGTTTTGCTATCGAAAAAGTGTTTATGGCGCATAACCCCGACTCGGCACTTAAACTAGGCCAAGCACGTGGTGCAGCGATTGTTGGTGCTTCAATGGCAGAGCTGCCAGTTTATGAATATTCAGCTAGGCAAATTAAGCAGGCCGTTGTAGGTAATGGCGGAGCCGATAAGTCCCAAGTACAGCATATGGTTAAAAACATTTTAAAGCTGCCTGGTACCCCTCAAGCCGATGCCGCAGATGCTTTAGCAATCGCTATTTGTCATGCACACTCAGAACAAAATTTAATAAAACTTGCGGGCAGTGCGAGCAAAACCGTAAGAGGACGATTAAGGAAGTAATATGATTGGTCGATTAAATGGCTTACTTGTTGAAAAGCAGCCACCAGAAATTCTTATCGAAGTAAGTGGTGTAGGCTACGAAGTACAAATGCCCATGACTTGCTTTTATGATTTACCAGCAGTGGGTGAGCAAGCGATTATTTATACCCATTTTGTGGTACGTGAAGATGCCCAGCTATTATTTGGCTTTAACAACAAAACCGAGCGCACTTTATTTAGAGAGCTTTTAAAAGCCAATGGTGTAGGGCCAAAACTTGGTCTTGCTATTTTATCGGGTATGTCGGCGCAGCAATTTGTAAGTTGTGTTAATAATGAAGATGCGACCACACTGGTTAAACTGCCGGGTGTTGGTAAAAAAACGGCTGAGCGTTTAGTACTCGAAATGAAAGACAGGCTTAAAAATTGGGGTAATGACTTATTTACGCCATTTAGCGATAATGCCGTAATTGAGCCATCAAGTAATGATACCCTTGTGGCAAACAATGCTGCCGATGATGCTGTATCGGCACTTGTGGCATTAGGCTATAAGCTACCGCAAGCACAAAAAGCGGTTAAAACAGTGAACAAACCAGATATGACGACCGAGGTTCTAATTAAAGAAGCTCTAAAATCAATGTTGTGAGTAAACCATGATTGAAGCAGATCGCTTAATAGATGCGAGTGAACAAAGTAACGAAGACAGTGTTGATCGTGCCATACGACCAAAACTGTTAACCGATTACACAGGCCAGCCGCATGTTAAGCAGCAAATGGAAATTTTTATTGAGGCAGCTCGCCATCGTGGCGAAGCGCTGGATCACTTATTAATATTTGGTCCACCGGGTCTTGGTAAAACTACACTTGCAAACATTGTAGCCAACGAGCTTAACGTTAATATTAAAACGACGTCGGGGCCAGTACTGGAAAAAGCAGGCGATTTAGCCGCGCTTTTAACGAATCTTGAAGAAGGTGACGTACTGTTTATTGATGAAATACATCGTTTGAGCCCGCAAGTCGAAGAGATTTTGTATCCTGCGATGGAAGATTATCAGCTGGATATAATGATAGGTGAAGGCCCTGCAGCACGCTCAATAAAGCTCGATTTACCACCATTTACTCTAATAGGCGCGACAACGCGTGCAGGATCACTCACTTCACCTCTTAGAGACCGCTTTGGTATTGTTCAACGATTAGAGTTTTATTCTGTTGAAGACTTATCAAAAATTGTTGCCCGTTCAGCACGCTTTTTAGAATTAACGATGTGCGATGAAGGGGCAACCGAAATCGCTAAGCGCTCACGTGGTACGCCGCGAATAGCGAACCGTTTATTACGCCGCGTTCGTGATTACACCCAAGTGAAATCAGACGGTAAAGTGAATGCTACAGTTGCAGAGCAAGCCCTCGATATGATTGATGTCGATAAAAGCGGTTTTGACTACATGGATAGAAAATACCTGCTTGCTATCATCGAAAAATTTATGGGCGGCCCCGTTGGCCTTGATAACCTCGCGGCTGCGATTGGCGAAGAAAAAGAAACCATTGAAGATGTAATAGAGCCGTTTTTAATACAACAAGGCTTTATACAACGCACCCCACGTGGACGACTTGTTTCAGACATCGCTTATTTACACTTTGGGCTAACGCCAGAGAAATAACTAAAAACCCCGCGGTTAGTTAGAAGCTTTAAGCTATAAGTATCAAGCAGCTCGAAAGGGCTGTTTTTTATCGAGATAAATTGCTTGTATCCAACGGGTATGTAGATTTTTACCGCTTACCGCTTACCGCTTACCGCTTACCGCTTACCGCTTACCACTGGATTGTTGTCTCATTTTAACATCTGTAATTCACATGCTGTTAAGTTATCGGTAGGTATTCTCGTTGACGTTTGAATAGGCAAAAAAAAGCCCGCATAAGAATGCGGGCAAACAACAAGTTGAAGGAAGTAATCCAGGGAACTACGGTCTACTTAAATAAGGTTTTATCCAGATTTAAGCAAACCTGAGCAATACGAAACTTCATATTGCTAAAAACGGAGCTTAATGAAAGAAACTTTCATGAGGTTGCTAGCTCGGTATAGGTAAATAATACGCAATGGTGGATTTTTCTTCAAACTAGAAAAATTTTATTTTCAGATAAAAAAAACTAATGTGAGCAAAAAATCAAATTGTTTTCTTTTTGTTCACTTTTTGTCTGTTTATGTTTTAAATCACTGAATAAAAGGCTTTTTATAAATTTTGTGATCTTTATTCAGGATTAGTTTAAGTATTATGTAGTAGATTTGCAAAAGTGCTTTTGGGTGTTTATGCGTTATTTATGAATAAACGCCGTGTTTTTGAGTGTTTTGGTTGCTTTTTAGTGTCACTGTAATGACTTATTATTAAGGTGAAAATATGCATAAAAGTGTTGATAAAAGCTAATATGGCTAAAAAATAACTAAGCAAATTGCTTTTTACCGTTATTTGCCGCTAATTCACAGCAAGAGCGTTGTCAGTTCATAACTGACTAGATACACTAGATGTAACTTTTGGCCACCTTTGTGGTCAATAAATGCAAGTGTAAAAAATATAACAAATTACATAGAAATCTATTTTAGGAGTTTAACGTGGGATCAGGGCTTAACTTTTTAGATCTTATTCTAGAAGCCAGTGTACTTGTCCAGCTAGTAATGTTGGCATTAGTCGGTATGTCGGTAATGTCATGGGCAATTATTTTTCAACGTAAAAAAGCGATTTCTGATGCACTTAATGGCGCAAAGCGTTTTGAGCAAAAATTTTGGTCAGGTATTGACCTAAGTAAATTATATAACGAAGTATCAGCTCGTCCTGGTGGTGCATCAGGTGTTGAAGCATTATTCGTTGCTGGTTTTAAAGAGTTTGCACGTCATAAGAAAAATACATTTCAAAGTGCAAGCATTGTTATGGAAGGCACACACCGTTCAATGCGTGTTGCGTTATCACGTGAAGTTGAAAAGCTTGAGTCTAGTTTATCGTTTTTAGCAACAGTGGGTTCAATTAGCCCTTATATCGGTCTGTTTGGTACGGTTTGGGGTATCATGAACGCATTTATCGCATTAGGTGAAGTTAAACAAGCTACTTTACAAATGGTTGCACCGGGTATTGCCGAAGCATTGATTGCAACAGCAATGGGTTTATTTGCTGCAATCCCTGCGGTAATTGCTTACAACCGTTTTGCTAACAAAGTAGAAAAGCTTGAAGGTAATTACATTAACTTCATGGAAGAGTTCGCCAATATTTTACACCGCCAAGCAGCTGCGCAAATAGAGGCTAAAGCGAATGTATCAGCGTAAGAAACGTCGCCCTGTAGGGGAGATAAACGTAGTACCTTACATTGATGTAATGTTGGTACTGCTAATCATATTTATGGCAACGGCACCGCTTATTACTCATGGCGTAAAAGTAGATTTGCCGAAAATGGAAGAATCGGATTTAGTTGATACTAAAGATACACCACCGATCATTGCATCAATTGATGCTGAGGGTAAGTACTATGTAAGTATTGGTACTGATCCTGAAGCGCCAATGGAAGCCTTGGATGTTGCGGCGGTGATTAAACTTCAATTGCAAAAGAATCCCGATACACCTGTGATGATCAAAGGTTCAGGCCGTGTTTCTTATCAAGAAGTGCTGCTGCTTATGGACTTTTTGAAAAATGCCGGTGTGCCTTCAGTGGGTCTTATGACCGAATCATTTGAGGGGACGAAAGGCTAGTATGGGTGCATCAGTAGTAAAGTCAGTTCTTTTGCATCTTGCTATAGCTGGTTTATTAGTAGCAACAGCGAGTTTTCACATGCCAGCACCTAAGGTGATGGAAGTGACGCTGAATCCTGCTTTGCCGGAACCTGAAAAAGCGGTTGCTGCGGTAACTGTTGATCAGCAAAAGGTTGAGCAGAAAATTGCCGAGCTTAAAAAGCAAGAAGAAGCAAAAAAACAAGCCGAAGCAAAACGTATTCGTGACCTTGAGCGCCGTGCAAACGATGCACGTAAGCAACGTGAAGCTGAAGACCGTCGTCTTAAAAAGCTAGAACAGCAGCGCCGCGCAAAAGAGAAAGAAAAAGCAGAAGCAGAAGCACAAGCGAAAAAAGCACGTGAAATTCAAGAGAAAGAACGTGCTAAAGCGCAGCAAGCAGAAAAGCAAAAGCAAGAAGCCGAAGCCGCTGCTAAAGAGGCCGCTGAAAAACGTAAAGCTGAAGAAGAAGCGTTAAAGAAAGCGGAAGAAGAACGCAAGCGTAAAGCGGCGGAAGCAGAAGCTGAACGTAAACGCAAAGAAGAAGAAGCCGAACGTAAACGTCAGCAAGCATTGCAAGAGCAAATGCTGCAAGAACAATTAGCTGCTGAGCAGGCTGCACGTAATAAAGTGCGCCAGCAACAAGTAGTGGGCGAAGTTGAAAAATATAAAGCGTTAATTATGGCGCGCATTCAGCAAAACTTCTTAAAAGATGAGAAGATGAAAGGCAAAGAATGTCGTCTTAATATTCGTCTTGGTTTCAATGGCTTAGTGACTCAAGTAAAATCACTGGGCGGCGATACCTTGGTATGTGAAGCGGCAATGCGCGCAGTGCGTATGGCAGATACATTACCAGTATCACCAGACCGTGAAGTATTTGAGCAACTTAAAAACATTAATTTAACTATAGCGCCTCAATTTTAAAGGAATGATATGTTTAACCAGATAAAAACAGCATGTTTTATTGTATTACTGGGCTTTCATGGCATTGCCAGTGCTGCACTAGAAATTGTGATCACCGATGGTATTGATGGTGCACGCCCAATAGCGGTTGTGCCATTTCAATATCAAGGTGTGGGAACGATCCCTGAAAAACTAAGTTCAGTAATTGCAGCTGACTTAATGCGCAGTGGTAAGTTTAAGCCAATTGATGTGAACACGATGCCGCAACTTCCTGCTGCTGACACTGACGTTGATTACGGTGCGTGGGTAAATAAAGGTGTTGAAGCAATCCTTGTTGGTAAAGTTGAACAACAATCGGGTGGTCGTTACTTAGTAAAGTATGAGCTCATCGATGTGATCCGTGGCCAAATTACCGGTGGCCAAACTCAAATGATGAGCAATGGCCAACTTGTTAAAAGCCAAGACCATATCTTAGATGCTCGTGAAAGTGTTATTGCAGAAAATGGCTTTCGCCGTTACGCGCACCGCATTAGCGATGTGGTTTATGAAGCATTAACAGGTGAAAAAGGTGCGTTTTTAACAAAGATTGCTTATGTGATTGTACGTGAAGAAGAGCCAAAGCCTTATCAACTAGTTGTTGCTGACTATGATGGTTTTAATGAGCAAGTGTTACTTCGTTCTAAAGAACCGTTAATGTCACCAGCCTGGTCACCTGATGGTACTAAGCTTGCTTATGTAACATTTGAAAATCGTCAAAGCCAAATTTACATCCAAGACTTATACACGGGTAAACGTGAGCTAATCACAAGCCATCCGGGTATTAATGGTGCACCACAGTTTTCACCAGACGGTAAAAAGTTACTTTTAGTGCTTTCTAAAGACCGCAATGGTGCAACAGAAGTGTATGTTTTAGACCTTGCAACTCGCAAAGAAAGACGTCTTACAAACCACCGTAGTATAGATACTGAACCATCGTGGTTCCCTAATGGTGAAGATATTGTGTTTACGTCTGAAAGGGGTGGTAATGCTCAGATTTATAAGTTAAATTTGCAAACTGGCAGGTCAAAACGCATGACGTTTGACGGAGATATGAACCTTGCAGGTTCGATTTCTCCAGACGGGAAAGAATTAGTGATGGTGAATCGTACCAACGGTCAATACCATCTTGCTAAGAAAGAGCTAGCTACAGGCGCGTTCCAAGTGTTAACACGAACTCGCCTAGATGAATCACCGAGTATCGCTCCAAACGGCTCGATGATTATCTACAGCACGCTTCATAATAATAAACAGGTGTTGGCGTTAGTTTCTATGGACGGTCGCTTTAAAGCACGCTTACCTGTGCTAAACGGACAAGTAAAGGCACCAGCTTGGTCGCCTTATTTACAGTAATTTTACTGGTTTACTCAATATAGGAATCAATTAAATGCAACTTAATAAAACTTTAAAAGGCCTGCTTATTGCTGTGCCAGTGATGACATTAGCGGCGTGTAGCTCTTCTTCAGGTGTTGATGAAGGTTCTGCAAACCAATCTAACCAAGGTATGGTTGAGCAATCAAACAACACTGATACTGTTGAAGTTGCAACACTTACTCCAGAGCAACAAGCTGAAGAAGCACTTCGTGAAAAATACGAAGCGTTACGTCAAGAGCAAATCATTTACTTTGGTTTTGATAACGCAAAAATCCAAAGCCAATATGCTGAGCTTTTACAAGCACACGCTGAGTTCTTAGTACAAAACCCTTCAGTTAAAGTACTAATCGAAGGTCACGCAGATGAGCGCGGTACACCTGAGTACAACATCGCACTAGGTGAGCACCGTGGTCAAGCAGTAGAAAAATACCTACAAAGTTTAGGTGTTTCTGCTAGCCAAATGTCAGTTGTGAGCTATGGTGAAGAGAAGCCAATGGTTAAGTCTCGCACTGAAGAAGCGTTCGCGAAGAACCGTCGCGCAGTATTAGTTTACTAATAAAGAGTCATTATGAAGCCGAAAATTATTTTGGCAGCAATGATCTTAAGCGGGAGCACCCAGTTATGGGCTGCTCCCGCTCCTGTTTCAGAAGCTGCAAGCTCGCAATCGAGCATTGAGAAGCGTTTAGTCGCTTTAGAAAACATGATGAAGTCACGTAATTTATTGCAAGCTGAGCTTCAGCAGCAGCTTAATATTTTACAAGACGAAGTAAGCCAAGTACGTGGTATTACTGAAGAGCAAAGCTATAAGCTTGAAAAAGTACTTCAGCGTCAGCGTGAGCTTTATCAAGAGATTGAGAACCGTGTCAGCCAAGCGTATAGCCAGCCTGCTGCAACACAAACTCAACCTACGAACACTTATACGGATGTGGGTCCATCACAGGCAATTAGTTCAGATTTATCTGAAAACGAAGCCTATGAGCGTGCAGTGGCGTTAATCATGAAAGATAAACGTTATGAGCAAGCAATTCCTGAGTTTCAAACATTCTTAACGACTTACCCTAATTCAGTGTATGCATCGAATGCACATTATTGGTTAGGCCAGCTATTAACAATTCAAAACGATCCAGCAGGTGCGACTGAGCACTTTAAAGTAGTTGTGAATGAATACCCAAATTCTAACAAGCGCCCTGATGCGATGTTAAAATTAGGAAACTTATTAGCGGATCAAGGTTTAGGCGAACAAGCCCTTAAAACCTTTAATGATTTAATAAATCAGTACCCAAGTACAACCGCTGCAAAATTAGCCACAGAACGTTTGTCTCAAATGTAGATTTGACCTGATTAGACTGCTTTTTGACTTAAGCGGTCTAAAATTAGGCATCTAGACATAAAAACTTAAAAAAAGAGATATTTTCTGTTGCACTCAGCATTTAAATAAGTATTATAAGCGCCCGCAGCAGGCGATTGGTAACAACAGCCGAATTGCGGAAAAAAGAGCGGGTCATTAGCTCAGTTGGTAGAGCAGTGGACTTTTAATCCATTGGTCGATGGTTCAAGTCCATCATGACCCACCATTCTATTAGAATGGTAATCTTTAATCGGCGGATTTACGTATAGCTTTTATAAGCATCAGAGCGGGTCATTAGCTCAGTTGGTAGAGCAGTGGACTTTTAATCCATTGGTCGATGGTTCAAGTCCATCATGACCCACCATTCTTTGAATGGTTCTATATCGGCGGATTTACGTAGCTTTTAATAAGCAGCAGAGCGGGTCATTAGCTCAGTTGGTAGAGCAGTGGACTTTTAATCCATTGGTCGATGGTTCAAGTCCATCATGACCCACCATTCTTCGAATGGTCTTATATCGGCGGATTAACGCAATTAATACCAGAGCGGGTCATTAGCTCAGTTGGTAGAGCAGTGGACTTTTAATCCATTGGTCGATGGTTCAAGTCCATCATGACCCACCATTTTATGGTATTATTCAAATCGACGGATTTACGTAGCTTTTAATAAGCAGCAGAGCGGGTCATTAGCTCAGTTGGTAGAGCAGTGGACTTTTAATCCATTGGTCGATGGTTCAAGTCCATCATGACCCACCATTCTTTGAATGGTCTTATATCGGCGGATTAACGCATTTAATACCAGAGCGGGTCATTAGCTCAGTTGGTAGAGCAGTGGACTTTTAATCCATTGGTCGATGGTTCAAGTCCATCATGACCCACCATTTTAATGGTATTGTATATCGGCGGATTGACGCATCTTAATATCCAGAGCGGGTCATTAGCTCAGTTGGTAGAGCAGTGGACTTTTAATCCATTGGTCGATGGTTCAAGTCCATCATGACCCACCATTTCTAAAATGGTATCTCACATCGGCGGATTTACGCATCTAAATATTCAGAGCGGGTCATTAGCTCAGTTGGTAGAGCAGTGGACTTTTAATCCATTGGTCGATGGTTCAAGTCCATCATGACCCACCATTTCTTATTTATCATTTCTTTCTAAGTTATCTTTTATTTATCTTAACAGCGCACAGCAATACTGTTCTTTAGCGTCATATTCTCGTATAATTCGCGCCATGAATGCACTGTGGACTAAGTGGTCGAGAAATGAGTCTAGCTGAACAAATTATGCCTGAAGATTATATCTTCCCTCCAAAGCCAGCTCCGTTATCAAAAGACGAGCAAGCTGAGTACAAGGCACGTATCAAACAATTATTAAAAGATAAGAACGCCGTTCTTGTTGCCCATTATTACACTGATCCTGAAATTCAAGCACTTGCTGAAGAAACAGGTGGTTGTGTTGCCGACTCGCTAGAAATGGCGCGTTTTGGCGCTAAGCACGACGCAGATGTAATTGTGGTAGCCGGTGTTCGCTTTATGGGCGAAACAGCAAAAATCCTTACGCCAAATAAAACCGTTGTTATGCCAACGCTTGCTGCAACCTGTTCATTAGACGTAGGTTGCCCAATTGAAGAATTCTCAGCGTTTTGTGATCAGCATCCTGATCGCAAGGTAGTGGTGTATGCAAATACATCAACCGCTGTTAAAGCGCGTGCAGATTGGATTGTGACTTCTTCATGTGCGCTTGAGATCGTTGAGCACCTTGATGAGCAAGGCGAAAAAATCATTTGGGGTCCAGATAAACACTTAGGTTCTTACATTCAAAAGAACACAGGTGCAGACATGATCATGTGGAATGGCGCCTGTATCGTTCATGACGAGTTTAAAACCAAAGCACTTAAGGATATGAAAGCCTTACACCCAGATGCGGCTGTATTGGTTCACCCAGAGTCTCCTGCGGAGATTGTAGCCTTAGCTGATGCAGTTGGTTCAACAAGCCAACTAATCAAAGCAGCGCAAACCATGGACAACAAAAAGTTCATCGTTGCGACTGACCGTGGCATTTTCTACAAAATGCAGCAGTTATGCCCAGAGAAAGAATTCTTTGAAGCACCAACAGCAGGTGAAGGCGCAACCTGTAAAAGCTGTGCACATTGCCCGTGGATGGCAATGAATGGCTTAAAAGCGATTGAAGAAGCACTGACAGACCCTGAAGGTAAAGAAGTGTTTGTTGATATGGACTTACGCGAAGGCGCATTAAAGTCGCTTAACCGTATGTTAGAGTTCTCAGCATCGCTTCAGCGTTAATGTTTATACAAAAGGCAAGGTGTTCACCTTGCCTTTTTTGTTTGATTACTAATCACTTAACTGCACTATTTTAAAAAGCCCTTGCGTCGGTAGGGTTGTTTTCATACTATAGCGCCTCGCTAAAATCTTAGTTAGCGCCTTAGGTGACGTGTCCGAGTGGCTGAAGGAGCACGCCTGGAAAGTGTGTATACGGCAACGTATCGAGAGTTCGAATCTCTCCGTCACCGCCATTTCTTAATTTTACCCCACCATAGCAAAGTGCTTTTCAAGATTACATTTAGCACGCATGGCTATGTGACTGCTGACTTTCCTTGCAAGTTCTATCACTAGTAATTCAAGTTGGTCACGGCTATAACCAAGTAATACACAGCGTTTAAGTTGTTCGCTAACTAAGCTGCTGGCATCGTCTAATGCAAATAAAGCGCCTAAAGAGGCAAGCTCAAATACAGTGTTGTTCTGCTGCTCTATGCCAAACGGCAGCTGACCAAATGTGAGTGCAGTTTTTAGCTGCTGCTCTGTGCGCTTGATAAGCAATGTATTTGAACCTTGAATATCATCAAGTGAGTTTAAAATCTCTAGCGCCAGCAATGCTTTTGGCACCCCAGAATACACACTAATATGCGGTAAAATATCACACAACTCTTGCATTGAAACGCCATCATTCAATGCGTGCTGACATGCTCGTTTTAACAAAGGCTTGTCATGAACGGTGACCAAAGCAGCGATCGCGACAAACACAAATAAATCCGTGTTGTTATGGCTCATAATTTCTCTTTTGATTTTAGGTATTGAATGTATTGAGGTTTTGTAGCAGTGGCTGATTGCATAGAGCATGCAATCGAAAAAATGAAAATACATTATGGTCGATAATGGCCGTTTCTGCTTGCCATAAATGATTTAATTTTTGCCTAAAACAACGAACTGTTACCTTTAATGGTCCTAACCTTAAATTACGGTGATACACTTAATTGAGTATTTATGTGAGGTAATCTAAATGCGTCAGGCATTAATAGAAGCAGTGAAAGCAATAGCGATTGCAGATGGTAGTTTTGAAACAGCTATACCTGAGTTATTGGTATTCAGACGAAGCGAAGTCTCATTGCCGATGGCCTGCGTGTATGAATTAGGACTGGGCATTAGCTTGCAAGGTGCAAAGCGAGTTGTGCTGGGTGAGCATAGTTATGATTACACTGACGGCCAATCTCTGGTTACCTCAGTCGATGTGCCTGTTGCGTCGCATATTACTCGTGCCAGTAAAGAGCAGCCATTTTATGGACTTTACTTGCGTTTAGATACTCATGAAATCAGCCACATTGTTGCTGAAATGGAGTTTGCAGGGCAAGACAAGTTTCCTAAGCACCAAGCTATGTCGGTGGTTGATACTGATAACGGCTTACTTGATGCTTTACTGAGGCTTATTCAACTCGACAATGAGCCACACTTAAAAGCTAATCTTGCGCCACTTATTAAAAAAGAAATCATATTGCGCTTGTTAAATAGTCCGCATAGCCCTTATTTAAGGCAGATTGTAATGTCTGGCTCAGCCCATCAAAAAATCGCCAAGACCTTATGTTGGTTAAAAGAAAACTACACTAGTCAATTTTCAATTGATGATTTGGCCCGTGATGCACACATGAGCCCCTCGACATTCAGGCTGCATTTTCGTGATGTAGTAAAAATGAGCCCGTTGCAATATGTAAAAAATCTGCGCTTGCAGGCGGCAAGACAATTAATGCTGAATGAGCGAATTGATGTAGGCTCTGCAGCCTTAAAAGTGGGTTATGAAAGCCCATCGCAGTTTAGTCGTGAATACACTCGCTTTTTTGGTAAGTCACCGATAAAAGATATTTCAGCACTGCGGTTACAACAAATCGCATAAAAAATGGGAGCACATGGCTCCCTTATATTTAAAATCGTTTCTTTGGCATTCTCAGCTGTGAGTCAAACTCGTCGGGGAATAAAATGGTGCCGTCGTCTTGATCTGTTGGGAACACCGCAATGAGTAAATCATCTTGCTCAAGGCCAGGTGTCCAGCGGCTTAACCAATCTTTTACAGGAATGGCTTTTGGTGTGCAGTCTTGCCATTCGCCGGTTGCCCAGCTTTGTGCAAATTCGCGGCTAGGCCACACAGGTACACAGTCGTCGTCTTCGTTAGAGAGCATGACACAGCCATGTTCGTCATTGAGGATCCACACTTGTTTAAACTCTTGAACCGTTTCAAACATATAAGCGAGTCGTTTCTTTGCCCCTAAGGCAAGAACAGTATCAAATTCAGTTTCAACACGTTTAGCAGTTGCATTATTCATGATAGGCTCACTCTTTTAGTTATACACAGCTACACCTTAATCATAAGGTGATAAATAAATATGACAAGTAAAGTTAATAGCTAAATTAATTTACTAATGCAGCGAATAGATCGTCAGCAAGTTGTTGCAGAGATTTTGGATCTTGATTTGTGAGTGCATAGGTACGAATACCGTATATGCCCATCACTAAAAAGCGCGCCAACTGTTGAGCTGACTTGCTACTTTTAAATTCGTGGTTATCAAGGGCTTTTTGAAGCTGCTCAGCGAGGGCATGCTCGTAGGCATTAAGGTTACCACGTAGCACAGTACAAATTTGTGGGTCATTGCCTTCAACCTCAGAAATACTCTTTGTAAGTAAGCACACCTTGGCAACTTCACCTTCAATACATTCATCAACAATCACTGTTAAGTAATGTTTGAGGGTCGATAAAATTGATTGTTGGTCATTAAAAAGGTCAGTAAATTGTTGGTTTCTGTCTTTTTGATATTGCTCGGTAGCGGCTAAGAATAAGCCTTTTTTGTTGCCATAAGCCGCGTAAATAGAGCCCGGATGAAGGTGAGTCACTTCTTTTAATTTTTGCATACTGGTCTTCGCATAGCCATATTGCATAAAAGCATGCATTGCTTGGCGTAGTACAAATTCAGTATCAAATTCAGCAGTTCTCATTAAGGCTCCTCACGGTATATAATACCAATCCGCAATAATACTTAGTCATTTTGAGGGATTAAACCTGTCGCTACCCGCGTTAAAAATTTCTGATTTACGACTGCATGGATGCAGAAGGTAGAGCAATGCAGGAGCAATTGCCGAGCACAACTAAATAACGAAATTTTTGCCTTGTTATCAACGAGGTTTTCTTGCCTCAAAATAGACCACTTAATTAAGCGAATTGGTATAAC